>NZ_JBICHO010000141.1:0-2620 GCF_043100905.1 Rhodopirellula sp. JB055
GCTTCCGAATTGAGCTTTTGGAGACATCCCGATTGGATCCAACGCACGGCAAAGGCGCAAACAGAATGGTTGCACGTGGTGCGTCGTCTCCCCGATGCGATCTTCCCTGCCGTCGACCAGATCACGTTGGACGTGCAACAAAGTCGACGACATCTGGCGGACACGATTTTGGCGTCCACGGTATCGTCGGACGTCAATTCGATCGAGCATCGACAGGATGGGGACGCACACGATTCGGTCGTGTCAGCGTTGTCGGATTTCGAAAAGGTCGTCAAGGAACGGCGAGTCATTTTGGCGGGTTTGGTCGATGCATGGCAAACGCGAGATCGAGCGTTTTCGGAACTGCCTTATCTGTTCCAATCGATCGATGAAGAGGCAACGACCTTCGGAACGCATGAAGAACATGACGCTCACGAGGCAAATCTGAACGATGTCATCGCGCTGGACACGTTGCTGAATGAGTTCATTGATGGCAAACAGGTTTGGTCGACGAAGACTCACGACCAGATCGTGATCGCATCCAAACGGGCAGGCCAGTTCTTGGAACACATCGGCGGTTCTTTTCAAGCAGCAACGGCGTCGATGTTGTTGACTTCCGATCCCTATCAGGCGATGCGTGCGGAGAAACAGCTTCGTGAGACGGACGAAAAGCTGGCGATGGAGCCCTTCGAGCCCTTGTCTCAGTCTTTGGAACATGATCACGAGCACGAATCCGAATCGGACAAACACATCAGCAACGATTTCTTGGCGATTCTGTTGGGCTTGGATCCGGATGAGACCAGCCCATCGGACGTGCGGCGACGTTTGCGTTCGTTGACATCGGTTGATCACGACCACGCCTGGCGACATGTGGTTTCGATTGTGGTGGACGAAGCGTTTTCGCAAGTGATTGCGGATCATCAGCGAACGTCTCGGCAGTGGCGATTGGCTTGTCGAATCGACGAGGTGCTGGGCGATTTCTGGTACGCACCGACGAGCAACGGCGTGGCCTACTTTGACGCAACCGCTCAAACGTTGTTGAAATTGGCCCAACCCGAAAACAATGAGACTTCGGATTGGAAATCGATCGAGCGTTCGGTGACGGCCAAGATGGAAGCCCGCCGGACGGCGTCGACCAAGGGCTTGATCGTCCGCGCCACTTCGCAGCCATCCTTCTTGGATCAACAGACCCAATCGGTTTCGGTGAGGCTTGATACGGCGGACGGCCAGGGGGATCTTCCCGAGGGAATTGCGGTGATGTCGATTCACCGAAACGGCATCAAAACGTCCGATGCTCAGCAAGCGGTGTCGATCCAAGCGACCGATGCACCAACCAACCTGGAACTGACGTTGGCCGTCGATCAAAAGCGGGCCTCGTTGGCGGAGGTGAACTTTCGCGGCAACCGCTATCAATCCTCCGTCATGTCATCGGGCACGGCGTTTGGCGTGACCAGTCGAGGTCAAACGGTCCAAACAGGGGCCAAGGTCACGATTCGAGATGCGATGGATGCTGGGCGTGCGATCACGTTTGTGATGGATTGTTCGGCGTCCATGAACGATCCTCTCGGCGAAGAGATGGGGCGTTCGGCATGGGGGGCACAACGTGCGAGTAAGTTCGAAGCCGCACGATCAGCGGTTTACGAAATGATGCGGAGGCTGCAGCCTGGCCCGTCAAAGGTTGGATTGGTTTTGTATGGTCATCGAATGGCAATTCGTGCAGGCGATCCCGCCAAGGATTCGGGCGATGGAGGTGGGCAAACAACTCTGTTGCAGAAACGCTATCACAAGCGTTTTCCATTTTCACCGACAATCCAACCATTCGAAGATGTCGAGGTGGCGCTGCCGACCGGGCGCTTTGACATCGCGGAATTGGAACTCGCCCGTCAACACTTTGACGCAGCCGTTCCGTGGGGCCAAACGCCGCTTTATCTATCAATTTGGAAGGCGATGGAGGACATCAGCCGAACGGGTGACGGTGTTCGCAAAGACGTGGTGGTGATCTCGGATGGTCGCAACTACCAATTCAATCCAACTCCCGAAGCAATTTTCTCGATTGGTCAGTTGGTGACTCGGGCGAAGACATTGGGCGTCCAAGTGCATGTCATTGGGTATGGGCTGGCCGGCCACGAGGCCGCGGCCGCCGCGGTTGAGTTCGAAGCTCTCGCGAGCGGCACCGGTGGTCAATCGATCACGGATATCAAAGAAGCGACGGAGTTGCTCAAGCGATTGGAAGAGTTGTCGTCGTCCGAATCATTCGAGTTGCACTTGGCTGATGGAACGAAACACGTTGGCACGTTTGGCGACACGATCACGCTGCCGGAAATTCAGTCCGTCAACACGGCCGTGACGGCGACCGTTGGCGACCAATCGACCGTGCTCGCTGTATCGCCGGGCGAACAGTTGGATTTGATCGCCAACCAAATGGAGCACCCACTGGCGACATTGCCGTATCTCAATGGGGCTCCTCAATTCAGCGTGTTGGCAACGACCGAGGGGCATGCCACTTCGGTGCGGATGGGAGTGCACACGCCGACAATCCAAGAGAATCGATGTCGTTTTCAGTTGTCGATGCAACGAACCGACGCACAGGTCGCTGACCGTCCACTTTCGATGTGGGTGGAGGTTCATCCGGTGCGGCAGG
>NZ_JBICHO010000142.1:0-6429 GCF_043100905.1 Rhodopirellula sp. JB055
CAGAACCGTTGAGCAAACTCAAACGTTGGCGTTTGGTCCGAGTGCTTGAGAAGAGCACCGCGGTTGACGTTGTCGCCTTGCGTGCTGCTCGTAAAAACGCCGAAGCCGAAGGCTTGGCAGCAGCTCACGCTGGCGAACCCGAAGTTGAATCGACCGCCACGGACGCTTAATCGCACCCACCTCCACACAATCGTCCAACGTTTTTGTCGTTGAAGTAAACAGATATGATCCAACAAGAATCCCGCCTCGATGTCGCCGACAACACCGGTGCTCGAGAAGTCATGTGCATCAAGGTGCTCGGCGGCAGTCGGCGTCGTTTCGCCACCGTTGGCGACGTGATCGTATGCAGCGTCAAGAGTGTGATTCCTGGCAGTGAAGTGAAGAAGAAGGCTGTTGTGCGAGCGGTGATCGTTCGTGTGAAGCAGCCCACCCGCCGTCCAGACGGAAGCTACATCCGCTTCGATTCCAACGCAGTTGTGTTGGTCGACAAGGACCGTAACCCTCGCGGAACTCGCATCTTCGGTGCGGTTGCTCGTGAGTTGCGTGAAAACAACTTCATGAAGATTGTCAGCCTGGCCAACGAGGTGGTCTGAGTCGGGTGATCGACCTGGCGGTTGATTTGACGGCCGACACCACCACCATTTGAAAACAAATTTACGATCAAAGTTACTATCATGAAATTTCGCGTTGACGATGAAGTCATTGTGATTGCCGGTGCTGACAAAGGTCATCGCGGCAAAATTTTGAAAGTCGATCGCGACAAAGACAAGGTTGTCGTCGAAGGCGCTGCTCGCGTGTGGAAGCACGTGCGGCAAAGCCAGAAGAACCCTCAGGGTGGTCGCTTGAACAAAGAGATGCCCATGAGTGCGAGCAACGTGATGTTGGTCGATCCATCAACTGGGAAACCAACTCGCATCGGAGTTCGATTCCTGGACGACGGTAGTAAAGAGCGTTTCGCGAAAGCCAGCGGCCAAAGCCTCGGGCAGATTGCACCAGCGAAAGCTTCCAAAGCATCTAGCTGATCGACGACTTCCACCACACACATTACCCTATTGGCCGTTTTTTCCTCGGCGGCACAGTGCCTAACATGTCCAGCTACATTCCACGAATGCAACAGCGATACGACGAATCCGTTCGTGCCGCTTTGACAGAAAAGTACGGCTACAAAAACGTGCACCAAGTGCCACGTCTGCTGAAGATCAGCATGAACATGGGTGTTGGTGCCGCAGTCGGCGACAAGAAGGTCCTTGACCTGGCCATCGATTCGATGACCCAAATCACCGGCCAAAAGCCTGTCACTACTATCGCTCGCAAATCCATCGCAGGATTCCGCTTGCGTGAGGGAATGCCCATTGGGTGCATGGTGACGATGCGTCGCCAACGCATGTATGAATTCCTGGACCGTTTGGTTTCCATTGTTCTCCCTCGTGTCCGTGACTTTCGCGGTATCAGCCGCAAGGCATTCGACGGAAATGGCAACTACACACTGGGACTCAATGAGCAACTGGTTTTCCCAGAACTCAACCCCGACAAATTCGTTCGCCCGCAAGGGATGAACATCAGCTTCGTGACTTCGGCCAAAACCGATGATGAAGCACGAGAACTACTGCGTTTGTTCGGAATGCCGTTCAAACAACCTAAAGAGCAGGCCGGTGCGGCCTGATCAGGTTCCCCTCCCGGAACCGCCCCATCGTTTTATTTCAATTCGTCGCATGTCTCTCGTTTGAGACGCTCCCCCGATCCGTACACCGCAGGTCCTTTCGTGGCAAGCAAATCCAAGGTCGCCAAGGCGCTTCGCACGCCTAAGTTTTCAACTCGAAAAGAGAACCGATGCAAATTTTGCGGTCGTCCACGTTCGGTGTACCGCAAATTCGGTTTGTGCCGAATCTGTTTCCGTGAAAACGCAAACGCTGGGTTGATCCCCGGTGTTCGCAAGAGCAGCTGGTGAGCTTGGATATTTAAAGGGAAACCACAGCCATGATGACCGACCCCATTGCCGACATGCTCACCCGAATCCGCAACGCAGTACGCGTTGAGCGTCCGTTCGTGGACATCCCCGCCAGCCGCGTGAAGCGTGGTGTGGCTGATGTTCTCAAACGCGAAGGATTCATTTGGGACTGGAAAGAAGAGAAGCTGGAAGAAGAGCCTGTTGGCTTCCTTCGTTTGGAACTGAAATACGGTCCCAACGGCGAACGCGTGATCCAGTCAATTCGCCGAATCAGCAAGCCTGGCCGTCGTTTGTACAGCCGGAGCAAAGAACTCAAACCCGTGCTGGGTGGTTTGGGAATCCGAATCATTAGCACCAGCAAAGGTGTGATCAGCGATCGCGAAGCTCGCCGCGATAAAATCGGCGGCGAAGTGCTCTGCGAAGTGTCTTGATTGCCACTCGCTGAAATCCAACTCGCCAAACCATTCATATTTCCCCGTACATTTGTAATCAGCCATGAGCCGCATTGGTAACAAGCCAGTCGCGATCCCCGCCGGTGTGAAGATCAGCATTGCTGACCGCAACATCGAGGTGGAAGGTCCCAAGGGCAAACTGTCGTTCAAACACCGCCCTGAAGTGACGGTAGCGGTCGATAGCGAAACGAACCAAGTCACCGTTTCGCGTGATGTCGACGATCGTCCATCGCGTGAATTTCATGGTCTGACTCGTGCGATCATCGCCAACATGGTGGTCGGCGTGACAGAAGGTTACGAAAAGAAACTCGAGATCGTCGGTGTCGGATACTTGGCATCGATCAGCGGCGACACGCTGCAACTTCGCGTCGGTTACGCCAACGAGTTGCATCGCAAGATCCCGTCCAACCTGACCGTCAGTTGCCCTGACCAGACTCACGTTGTGATTCAAGGTTGCGACAAACAAAGCGTCGGCCAATTTGCCGCTGAGATTCGTTCGCTCCGGAAACCTGAGCCATACAAGGGCAAAGGGATTCGTTACCAAGGCGAACAAGTCAAGATCAAACCTGGTAAGTCGGCCACCAAGTAGGTTTGCCGTCGCATTTGAGCGGGGCGTTGCTCCGCTGTTCCCATTCATTTCATCCGTTCACAACGATCATCGTGGGTCGTCACTATGGACAAGAATAAAAAACTCCAAAGCAAACGCCTGCGTCGCCGGCGCCATGTTCGCAACAAGTTGCGAGGCAACGCCGACCAGCCACGTTTGTGCATTCAGCGGACGCTGAAGCACTTTGCTTGCCAGGTCGTGGATGACCAAGCGGGCAAAACGATTTTCAGTGCCAGCACACGTGACAAATCGGTCCGCGAACAGGTCAAGGCGGGTGGCAACTGTGACGCCGCCGCATTGATTGGTAAGCTGGTCGCAGAGAAGGCTGCTGAGGCGGGTGTCAAAGCCGTCAAGCTGGACCGTGGTCATAACAAATACCACGGCCGAGTCAAAGCATTCGCAGATGCCGCTCGCGAAGCTGGCTTGCAGTTTTAATTTTCCCATCCCGCGACATTCATCGCAACGAATCAACATAGTCCGCCATGAGCAACGCACGAAACAAACGCAACAACAAGAACGAAGAGCAAGGTCTGGACGCAGATCTGCTGGACCGTGTCGTCAAGATCAAACGTTGTGCGGCTGTCGTTAAGGGTGGTCGTCGTTTCAGCTTTGCTGCGATGGTCGTTGTCGGAAACGGCAGTGGTCAGGTTGGCTGGGGCTACGGCAAAGCCAACGAAGTCCCGCCCAGCGTTCAAAAGGCGCAAAAGCAAGCTTCCCGCAGTATGATTCACGTCCCGTTGGTGGAAGGCAGCATTCCTCACCAAGTTTGGGGTCGTTACGGTGCCGCTCGCGTGCTCTTGATTCCAGCCGGTGCCGGTACGGGTATTATCGCTGGCCAAGCAGTCCGTGCCGTTTGCGAAGCCTGCGGCATCCACGACATTCTGACCAAGTCCTACGGAACCAATAACCCAGTGACTTTGGTCAAGGCCACACTGGACGCGATGAGCAAATTGCGAACTCGTGAACAAATCGCGGCTCTGCGTGGTCTGAACCCAGACGACCTGATCGAAGCCTAACCACGAGAGTCGTTGGCTCCCGTCAATAGCGGCTAAACCAGTTCTCATCGCCACTTTGCGACCGACCCTGGATGCCATTGGCAAAGACACTCATTCAAACACTCGGGCAGTATGACTGACGCTTTTCGTTCAGTATCCCGCCCCCAGCCTTTCCATCACTACTATGCAACTCAACGACGTTCATCGCGGTATCACCAAACACCGCCCTCGAAAACGCATCGGTCGTGGTCCTGGTAGCGGCACCGGCAAAACGTCGGGTCGTGGGCACAAGGGACACAAGAGCCGCAGCGGTTACAGTCGCAAACCCAACTTCCAGGGTGGTGCGATGCCAATGTTCCGTCGCGTTCCAAAGCGTGGTTTCAACAACCGCTGGGCGTTGACCATCTTCGCCGTCAACGTTGGCAAGCTGAACGAAGCTTTCAACGATGGCGAAACTGTGACCTTGGAAGCACTCGCTGCCAAGAACCTCGCCAAAGGCAACTTTGACGAACTGAAGGTTCTCGGCGACGGTGAAATCTCCAAGAAACTCACGGTTCAAGCTCACCGCTTCAGCAAGTCAGCAGAGGAAAAGATCACTGCTGCTGGCGGAACCGCTGAAAAGTTGGCTCCCAAACGCACGCCTGATGAACGCGTCGCGGCGTTGAAGAGCGAAAAGTAGTAGGCTGAGCATGCGACCAGATGACGTCGCAACTCTCCTTTCAACTGAATCAACAACAGGCCTTGGCGATCTCGTCGGGCCTGTTTTCATAGAACTGGCGTCAGATCGAAGCCTTCGTGGCAATCGTTCTTCCGCGAATTGGATTTGGTTGCTAGTTTGATTGACTTGACGTTGAGAATTTCTCTTCGTCCTAACTGAACACCCTGTGCGTGCTTGCCATTTCTGTTGGCGAGACGCTGCAAATTCACCCTGCACGATCGACGACGGACGGATCGATGTTTGAAAAGCTGCGAATCATTTTCTCGATCCCTGAGCTTCGCAAGAAGGTCATGCTGACAATCGGGTTGCTTGCCATCTACCGGATCGGGTTCCACATCCCGTTGCCGATGATCGCGACAAACTTGGACAGTGGCGCCGGAGGCGGTGCTGCTGATTTCTTCGAAAAGGTCAGCGTTTTCGCAGCCAGCGATCTGCGTCAAGCAACGATCTTCGGGCTTGGTATCATGCCGTACATCTCGGCCTCGATCATTTTCCAGTTGCTCGGCAGCGTTTACAAACCGCTCGAGGAACTGAAAAAGGAAGGCGAAGCAGGTCGCAAAAAGCTCAATGAATACACTCGTTACCTGACGGTGGTGATCTGCCTGGTTCAGAGTTACATGTACCTGAAGTTCATGCTGATGGCAGGTGCCAACGGCCAAAGCAGCATCAACCCGAACTTCATGAACGCGAACGAACAACTGTTCTTTGGCTGGCAGATTGTGGCCGTGTTGGTCATGACAACGGGAACTGTGTTCCTGATGTGGCTGGGTGAACAAATTACCGAACGGGGTATCGGCAATGGTATATCGCTGATTATTTTCGCCGGTATTGTGGTGAATTTACCAAGCGCCGTGTTTTCTGTGTTCCAGATGGTCAGTGAAGGCCAGCTCAATGCTTTAACCGCTATTTTCTTATTGGCACTGGCTTTGGGTTTAACCACCTTTATTGTGTTTGTGGAACGCGGTCAACGCCGGGTTACCATGCAGTTTGCCAGACGCGGCGGACGTCAGGCAACACAGGCACAGACCTCTTATTTGCCGATGAAAATTAATATGTCCGGTGTGATACCGCCTATTTTTGCGTCGTCATTGGTATTATTTCCCGGCACCATTGCCAGTTTTGCCGGTCAGAATGAAGGCTTTGAATGGCTGACTGACTTATCGCAGCAGTTATCCCCGGGTAACACCCTGTATCTGGTGTTTTACGGTGCTTTGATTGTGTTCTTTACTTATTTTTATACCGCTTTAACCTTTAATTCGGATGAAACAGCGGATAATTTGAAACGTCAGAGCGCGGTCATTCCCGGTATTCGTCCCGGTAAACAAACCGCCAACTATTTAGATGGTGTACTCAATCGTGTAACGCTGTGGGGTTCCATGTATTTGTTGGGTGTCTGTTTGTTACCGGATATATTGAATTCAGCCCTGGCGGTACCTTTTGCCATTGGCGGAACCGGCTTATTGATTGTTGTGGTGGTTGCCATGGACTCAATGGCCCAGTTACAAAATCATCTGGTTTCACAACAATATGAATCTGTGTTGAAAAAATCAGATATTAAAAATTATCGCCGATCTTCATCCAAGATCCGACGTTAATTGACTCACATAATCAGTGCACAATACCTTGATAAAATAATCATGGTATTGTGCACTGTGTTGTATTATAATTTGCGCCCTTTTTTGGGCAAAAGTACAGGTTTTATACCTAAT
>NZ_JBICHO010000143.1:0-4883 GCF_043100905.1 Rhodopirellula sp. JB055
TACGAGTGGTGTGTGGAGACAGGGGTGGCGGACTGAGGGGCTCAGTCGGCTACGGTGAGTGGGTGAAGATACGGGTTGCCGACTGAGGGGCTCAGTCGGTTACGAGTGGTGGGTGGAGACAGGGGCGGTGGACTGAGGGGCTCAGTCGGTTACAGGGTTGGATGGAGACAGAGGAGAGCGACTGGGGGGCCTAGCTGGTTGCGAGTGGTTGGGCGGAGGCTTGATTTCAGGGGAGTCACAGACTGGATCGCATTGCCACCTTGATTGGGGCTACGGTCGCGGTTTGTATTGCACGAAACCTTCGATGGCTTGGTACTGAGCCAAACCGAGTTGGTCGTAGGTTCGTGCGGTGGAGGCATTACGGGCTTCGGCTCGCTGCCAGAATTCGCGGGCGTCGGCACCTGGAAAGAGGGCCCGGTCTTTTTGTGATTCATGCTTGAAGATTGCGGCGCGTTTCCGGTCGACTTCTTGTGGGCTCAGCGGGACCGCCATCTCAATTTCATGCGGCGCCCATTCTTGCCAGGCACCACGATACAGCCACACCACACACTCTTTCATCCAATCGTCGTCTCGACATCTTTCCACGGCTGCAAAGAGAACGTCGAGGCATGTTCGGTGGGTTCCGTGAGGGTCGCTGAGGTCACCGGCCGCGTAGATCTGATGCGGTTTGACTTCTCGCAGAAGCTGGACCGTGATTTGGATGTCTTCGTCACTGATCGGTTTCTTGCGGACGACTCCCGTCTCGTAAAACGGCAATTCCAGGAAGTGAAGACGCTCGGCGGGGACACCGCACACGATGGCGCCCTCTTCTGCTTCACCGCGGCGGATCAAACCTTTGAGGCGTTGCATTTCAGGGATGTCGACTTCTCCCGCGTCTTTCTCTTTCAAGAATCCGATCATGCGTTCGGTCAAGTCGACCACGGGCGGTGTCAGCAGCTCAAACTCCTTGCAGAACTCGCGGGCAAATTTGGCAAAGCGGATGGCGTCGCCATCGAACACGGCGCTGTTGCCGGATGTTTGATACGCCACGTGTACCTCGTGGCCTTGGTCGGCCAGTCGTGTCAGTGTGCCTCCCATCGAGATGACGTCGTCATCGGGGTGCGGTGAAAACAGCACGATGCGTTTGGGGAACACAACATTGGGCTGGTTGGGTTTGCCGGCTGGCCACCCCGTGATCGTGCTTTGAAGATGGCGAAAGACTCGCAAGTTGATTTCATAGGCAGAACCGTATTCCGCCAACAGATCTTGAAGACCGTTTTCGTTGTAATCACCATCGACCAGCATCAATACCGGCTTCTGCAGTTTTTGCGACAAATCGATGACCGCACGACGAACCATGGTGTCGTCCCAAGTCACTTGCTCAACCAACCAGGGTGACTGAACGACGGTCAGCTTGGCTGCCGCGGCGAGATCCAAAATCAATTCGGCATCGGGGTGTTCTTGCAACGAGGTGGCGGGGACGGTGGGCGCGAGCTCACCTTCGATTGTTCGAGCGATGATCGATGCTTTGCCTTCGCCAAACGCAAGCAAGAAGATTTTTCGAGCCTGGAGGATGGTGGCAACGCCCATCGTGATTGCTCGTCGCGGGACGTTCTCCACCCCAAAGAAATGACTGGCTGAATCGATCCGTGTCATCCCGTCCAACGTGATCATTCGCGTTCGGGATTCGGTACCCGACCCGGGTTCATTGAAGCCAATGTGTCCGGTTCGCCCAATCCCGAGCAACTGAATGTCGACACCACCCGCATCCGCCATCTGTTGCTCGTAGTCCCGACAATTGTCCGAGATGCTTTCGACGGGATGCGTTCCATCAGGAAGATGAATGTTCTCGGGTCGAATATCAACATGATCGAAAAGATGTTCGTGCATGAACCTCGCATGGCTCTGCAAACAAGCTGGAGCCATGGGGTAGTATTCGTCCAAGCTAAAAGTGACGACGTTGGCAAACGAAAGCTGCTCGTCTCGATGCAACCGGACGAGTTCCGCGTACACGTTGACCGGGGAAGACCCGGCGACGAGCCCCAGCACGGCCATCCGTGACTCACCGGCTCGCGAGCGAATCAGGTCGGCGATTTCGTGTGCGATCGCAACACTCGCGTCAGTGGATTCGGGGTAAACCCGATACGCAATCTTGTGATTGGATGATTGCGGGATGAGTCGGGCGGCGTCCGTTCCAGGCATGTTTTTTCTCGAGTGCATTGTCAGTGTTTCGCCATCGCGATCGGAGTGATCTGCGGCGGACGATCTCTGGGAGGCGGGTGATCTGGGCGCGGGATCTCGTCTGGAATTCTAAGCAACGAACCCACGTTGCAAAATGCCACGCTCCGTCACGCCTGGGGCGAATTTGGGTGACCGTTTTGGCTTGCAAAGCAGGCCGGCAGACCTCTTTGGGCATTGAAATGGTTTCGCCAAATGCATCTGTCCCCACAAACAACTGACATGCACGTGATTGCCGCACAGGGGAATTTCGGATCCATCCTACGATTCTGTTTGCGGTTCAAGCAGAGGGCAGTTTCGATTGTTGAGCTTGGTGGGTTTGGCGAGCGTAGTGGGCGGCACCAACGATTCCGGCATCGTTGCCCAAGGTTGCAAATTCAATTTTGAGATGGGAACGGATCTGAACCAGCGTCCGTGGGTAACACTCTTCCCGAATCGATTTCAAAAATTGTTTTCCAGTGTCGGTGCCGGGACCACCGAAAGTCATGGCCCCTCCCAGCAACACGACATCGGGGTCAATCACGTGAGCGAGCATTGCGATGGCACGTCCAATCAGAACTCCGGTGTGTTGGATCACATCCATCGCAATGGTGTCGCCGTCGGCTGCCGCGTTTGCGATCGACAGTGGCGTGAGCGGATTCATCTTTCGAAGCACACTGTGTCGTTCTGACTCGGCCAAGATTTCTTGTGCGGTTTGGACGACGCCACCGGCACCCGCGTAAGCTTCCAAGTGGCCTGGAAAGCCGCACCCACATTGTCTGGCACTGTCGCTGAAATCAATCGTGGCATGACCGATTTCACCGCCACAACCATTGGCACCGCGGACTGGCCGCCCGTCTAAAATGACTCCTCCACCGACACCGGTGCCGAGCGTCATCAGCACCAATGAATTGGCACGGCACAGGCCGTGAGCCGACTCAGCGAGCGCGGCTGCATCGGCATCGTTCAACAAGAAAACTGGCTTTTGAAAAACAGTGGAGAGTTGTTGCCGAAAATTCAGTTGATGCCAGCGATGCAGATTCGCCGTTTCAGCCAACTCTTCTGCGGTTGGATCCAACACACCAGCCATTGCCAAACCGATCGCTTGCAGGTCGTCGATGGACTGCGACGAACTGGCCATGGTTTGACGCACACTGTCTCGGCAAGATTCAAAGGCAGCGGTGGGGGAATCAAAGTCATCGGTGCGTATGTGATTTCGCCAGATGAGCTGGGACCCGCGAAACAATCCAAACTTGATCGTCGTCCCACCGAGATCGATTCCGAGAACCCATGAAGCCTCCTTGATTTGATCGGAGTTCTGAGTCGGATGTTCGGAGGAGGAAAAATTCATACGTGTCGGGGAGCGTGGTTCCGATGGGGATGAGTGGATTTGGCAGGAATTGGAGCGGGTTGATTTTGTCAGCGAGAACACGATCGAGTTGGGTTCGTCTCAGGGAACCGTGGGCGATCAGCCATCTGCTGAAAACTTCGATGCTTGGCGTCAAGGTGCGGTTGTTCCGAGTCATTCTAATTGGAACAGCGGACGACCTTGATCGATTTGAATCGATTACACTTTGCATCCCCCCTTCTCATCCATCGCCCCGCCATTCGTTGGAGATTTTGATGCGCCGAATGCAATCGTTTCCCTTCCATGCATTGCTGCTTTCGCTTTGTGTTGCCATCCCCTCGATAGGCCTTGCCGAAGATTCGCCGCAACGAATCCCACTGTGGGAAGACGGTGCACCGGGTTCTGAAGCACGCATGCACGAAGCGGAAGTTTTGACAGGGACGAACGTCTCGAACGTGCATCACCCATCCATCACACCGTACTTGCCTGCGAAACAGAAGGCGACGGGAACCGCGATCCTGATTGCTCCGGGAGGCGGCCACCAGAAACTCTGTTTGGGACACGAAGGTGATTCCTTGGCGGAGTGGTTTGCCGACCACGGCGTCGCGGCGTTCGTCCTGCGATATCGTTTGTGCCGAGAACCGGAATCGGAGTACACGTTGAAAGGACACGCGATGGATGACACTCGACGAGCGATCCGCATGGTTCGCGCCAATGCTGAGGCTTGGAACGTGAAGCCTGATCGGATTGGCATCCTTGGCTTTTCAGCGGGCGGTGAACTGGCAGCCTATTCCGCGATGGACCCGCGGCCGGGAGATCCCCAAGCGGAAGATCCAATTGAAAGAGAAAGCAGTCGTCCGGATTTCCAAGGCTTGATCTATCCTGGTAAGTCCAGCACATTCACGGTTTCGCCAGGGATGCCACCGGCCTTCATCGCCTTTGGATTTCACGATCGAGAGGACATCGCGTTTGGGATGGCCAAAGTCTACTTGAAATACAAGGAAGCTGACGTTCCCTGCGAAATGCATGTCTACAGTGAAGCGGGACACGGGTTCGGGTTCCGAGCGAACAGCAACACCGCTGCAGGCAAATGGCCCGAACGGATGCTGGAATGGCTCACCGATCGCAAGCTGCTGACCAAGAGTCACGCTGCAACGGACTGAGGCAAGGCGTCGCTTGGTCAGACGCGACGTTGAACCGGAGTGATGCGTTCCAAGTGGTCTGTCACGACCTGTTGTTAGGTTCGTGGACGAGGCGACGAGTCCTGAAGTGGCGTAAAATTCAAGGACTCGTCGCTTCGTCCACTACGATTCCCCCTCACTTATAGCTTTGACAGATC
>NZ_JBICHO010000144.1:0-10556 GCF_043100905.1 Rhodopirellula sp. JB055
GATGCTGCTGGCCTGGACCGTGTTGGCTCGGTCGACTTTGGCCGCTGGGGAGTTGGTGATCGGGGATGCCAAAATCGCTGGGGGCCGACGGCGCGTAGTCGTCGAAGCCTTCATCGATTCCAAATGCCGCTGCGTCTTCCATTGCCGCTTGTGCGAACGGGTCGAAGTCGTCTGCGGGCGCGTTGGCTGGTGGTCGGGCAGCGGGCTGGGCAGAGACGGTCGGAGAGCTTGGCGGGCCGGAGGGGGCGGAGTTTCGAGGGCCATTGCTCTGGCCGGCTTTGCGGTAGCGAGCTTGCTTGCGTTCGCGTTCAGCGTTTTCTTCGCGAACGGTTTCCAGTCGCCGTTGCAAGCGCTCGACCGGCAATCCAAATGTTTGGCTCATGCGAACCAGCAACTGGTCGATCTTCAGTTCGGTTTTGTCGCTTTTGGGTGGGGACTTGGTCAGCACGCCCAGCATTGTTTCGATCGCCGTCGTGACTCGGTGCGTGTCGCGAGTGACGTCGACGCCTTCGGTCAAGCGATTCAGCTTGTGGTCCATCGCGTCGGGGGCCTTGCTGGCCATGTCCAGCAAATTCGCCGCAGATTGTTGTGCGAGAAAGTCGGCCGGGTCCAGTCCATCGGGCAGCGTCAGGATTCGCAAGTCCGCATCGGCGGTGACAAAGAGTTCCAGGACTTCCTCTGCGCGACGTTTGCCAGCCTCGTCACCATCGAGGACCAGCACGACTCGATTGACGAAACGTTTGAGAACGCGAACGTGCGAGGCGGTCAGTGCCGTTCCCAGAACGGCAACGCTGTGGTTGATGCCCGCCATGCGAGTTGCGACGACGTCGGTGTAACCTTCCATGACAAGAGCTTCATCCGCAGCACGCATCGCGTCGCGAGCGAGGTGCAAGCCGTAAAGCTCATTGGATTTGCGAAACAGCATGGTCTCGGGACCATTGATGTACTTCGCGCCGCCATTGGACCCGTCGCCTTTGGCTTCCGCGATGCGGTCAGCGATCGCGGGAATGATTCGGCCGCCCAGCGAGATTGCTTGGCCTTGTGCATTGTCGATGGGGAACATCAGGCGGCCGCGAAAACGATCGTAGCAACCGGATCTTCCATCCCGGCCGATCGCGACTCCAGCGGCTTGCGCGACTGCTTCGGAAAACTTGTTTCGTTTCAGCAGGTTGACGGCGAAGTCCCACGAGTCGGGGGCAAAGCCGATCTTGAACAGTTCGCGGTTGCTGTCGTCGATGCCGCGGCTGGCGAGGTAGTCGCGAGCCATTTTGGCGTCGTCGGATTGTCCGCTGGCCAATTCATCAAAGTAGGCTCGGCAGACCAGGTCCACCGCCTTCATCAAAGTGGCTTTGTCGTTGGGACTGCCAGGTTGGGTTTTGGGGCCGCGATTGAATTCGGGAATTTCGATGCCGGCTCGTTCGGCCAGACTTCTCAGTGCGGTGGGGAAGTCCACGCCTTCACGCTGCATGGCGAAGCTGAAGACGTCCCCGCCGATGTCGCAGACCCAGCATTTCCAAGATTGCCGTTCTTGGTTGACCGTCATCGACGGCCGTGTGTCGTTGTGGAATGGGCAGCGGGCAACGAAGTGACGGCCCTGCGGACGCAATTCCAGATCATGCCCGATGACATCAACGATGTCGGTCGCGGCGCGAACTCGCTCTTTGACGTCGAAGTCCGTTGAAGAGGACAAACGAACGCTCCTGTCAAAAGGCCGGGCAAATTGTCATGTCGACAAATTCAACCAGCACGAACGCGGGGGGACATCCACCTTAGAAACGACATGCGGCGGGCAAGTCGAGCAAGATTTTCCTTGCTGGCTTGTCAACGGCTGCCGACCCAAATTGGATGCGGTCAGTGGAACGGTCAACCCGGCTTCGCGGCTGCGAAGTGATCGTCACTCTTCCTGAGCGACCGGCGGTTCGGCGATCCCGTCGAAAACGGGAAAGAACGAGGTGCCGAGGCAAATTTCGATCCGGTTACATCCCTGTAGCGTAGTGTGTCAGCCGCGGTGGGTGGAATTCCCCAATTGGCAGGCTGCCCGCTTCGTTACAAGCATGAGAGAAGTTTGCTGCGGTTTCACGGACACGTCAATAGCAATCTTCGGCGAAAATGAAACGGGCAAACTCTTTTCAGCGTTCTCGCGGAAGACGCTGTCAAACGCCGGGATTGAGCGTTCTCAACCGGAGGGGCATCGGAAGAACTTCGCCTCTCAGCTACTTTGGTTTGGGACGGCGAGCGTGGTGATCGCCCGTTTTGCCGTGTGTGTCCTGGGTGCTTGGTCGCCTGGATGTCTTTCTTCAAAGCCTCACTGCTATTTCTTTCATGGCGACCGCAACTTCGTCGTTCAACGATTCGGACCCGGATTCGCACCATGTCGCCGCCGCGACTTGGGGCGGACGCGTGCGGATTTGGAAAAAGATCTTCAGCACCGCTCTGTCCGAACGCTTGGTGTATCGAGGGGACTTCGCCCTGGGGACATTGATGCGGTTCCTGCCCATCGTCACTCAGATTTTTCTGTGGTGGGCAATCTACGATTCGATCGCCGCTAGCCAACCGGCCGAACGGTTGGTCGATTCGGCCGCCGGTGGATCGGAATTGAATTCCGCCACGGAGGCGGTGCAGATCGGTGGGTTCGGTTTTCGAGACATGGTGGCGTACTACCTGATCACCATGTTGGCCCGGGCGTTCTCCAGCATGCCAGGCCTGGCCTCAGGCATTGCCCTTCAAATTCGCGAAGGCGAAATCAAACGTTACTTGATCCAGCCGATTGATTTGATCGGTTTCCTGTTGATCAACCGGATCGCTCACAAGGTTGCTTATTACGCGATCGCGATCGCACCGTTTGGTTTGGTGTTCTTTCTTTGCCGCGATTACTTCGTGGGAGGATTCCCGCCGCCACACTTGTTCATTGCATTCTTGGGATCGCTGGTGATGGGATTCCTGATCGGCTTTTTCCTCGAAGCTGCCATCGGGATGATCGGGTTCTGGTTCCTGGAGGTCTCGTCGCTGCTGTTTCTTTACATGCTGTTCAGCTTCTTCTTGTCGGGGCACATGTTTCCGATTTCGTTGTTGCCCGACAGCATCGAATGGTTCGTCAATTTGTTGCCTTTGAAGTATTTGGCGTATTTTCCTGCGGCAGTGTTCCTGGGGAAGATTCCCGATGAGGACTTGCCGATGGAAATGGCAATTGAAGCGGCTTGGTTGACGTGCTTCATTGTTGTCTGTCGTTGGTCATATTCCCGCGGTGTGGCTCGTTACAGCGGGTATGGAGGTTGATGCCATGCAGTCCAAGCCAGCTACAGACGGTTCGAGTCAAGGCAGACCCGCCATGGATGACCAGTGGATGAACGACGCGAGTGTTTCGGAACGAGAGGCTGGGTCCGAGTGGATGCGCTACGTCCGCGTTTTCGGAACGTTTGCTCGTAATAGCTTGGTTCGCGACATGACGTTTCGTGCGAACTTCGTGATTGAGTGCGCCAGCAGTATTGGCTGGACGCTGATGAACGTCGGTTTCTACCTGATCATCTTTCAGTTCACCGGATCCATCGGAGCGGACACGGGATGGGATCGGGAGCGGTTCTTTTTGTTTTTGGCCACGACGTGGTTCATCAACTCCATTGTGCAGGCCTTCTTCATGCCCAACGCGGAGGAGTTCAGTGAACTGATTCGAACGGGCGGGTTGGACTTTGCCTTGCTGAAACCGATCGACACCCAGTTTTTGATTTCATTCCGGCGGGTCAGTTGGTCGTCCTTGGCCAACTTCTTGGCTGGGTTGGTGATCGCCGGCGTGGCGCTTTCGAGATTGGCCACCCGGGAAGTCGACCCGCACATTCCGACGGCGATGTCGGTGGTGCTGTATGTGCTGTTTTGCATGTGCGGTGTCGTGATCATGTACAGCCTGATGATCTGTCTTTCCGCGACCAGCATTTGGTTGGGACGTAATCAAACGCTTTACAACTTTTGGTTTTACATCACCAACTTCAGTCGCTACCCGATGGAGATTTACAACCGCGGTTGGGGCACACCGATGTACGGGTTCTTCACGTTTGTGGTGCCGGTTTTGGTGGTCGTGAACGTGCCGGCTCGTTTGTTGGCCAAGCCCATCGATCCACGAACGAACGAGGAGTGGATGTTGGTGGGTTGGGCACTGGTCGCCACAGTGCTCAGTGTCTTGTTCAGCCGCTGGGTCTTTCGCCGAGCACTCGGCAGCTACCGCAGTGCCAGTTCCTAGGTCCGCCAGTCGGACGACCCTGGCCCGCATCGGCGTCGTGTTTCGCCCCAGCCTCGCCGCCCCACACGAGGCCTTCCTGGGAATCCTTTAGGTTCGCCTTGCAGTTGTTTCTGCTCGTTCGATTTCGGCTCGGCAGCGATTGATCATGTTCTGCAGAATGACAAAGGAATGGTCTGCGTCGAGTCGCTCTTCGATCAGTTCTTGGCACGTGGTCGATTCGATCTCTTCCAGGTCTCGCAGTGCGACGCTGAAATCGGAAACTCGCTGCTGTCCAATCGAATCGAGGATGTGTTGCACTCGGCCGTAGTACACATCGACTCGGTTTTTGCGTCGCTGATCAATCCATTTCTTGATCCCATGCAAGCCACTGGCAAGCAGCAACGCGATCGTGATCAACACCCCAATCGACTCGGCGTTTTGAGCCAGGAACCCGGGTTCATTCCTGCGAAAGTAAGCTTCCGCGCCACGATGAAGTGGGACCTGCAGTTGAGCCTGGCTGGATTGTTCATCGAGTCCACTGAGCAGAGAGATCTTTCGTCCCAGGACCGCGCGATGCGCGAAAATGGTCTGAACCAAATCGTTGGCAAGTTCTTCATCCCAGTTCGCACGGCACGCCAAGACCGCGCCGATGCCGACAGAAGGCGTGGGAGTGATCGGGCTACCTTCGTACGGCATCAGCGGAATGACCGCCACTTTCGCGTGCGGGTAGTGCGTGCGGAATCCGTCGATGAACGCCCGCTCTGAAATGAAGGTTGCTTCGTCTTCCACGGCGCGGATTTGGATTGGCACCAGCTCAAATTCGGGACTGGTGACCAATTCCTCAATGATTTCAGATCCCAGCCCGACTAAGAAGAAAGCCGCGTCGAGTTCTCCGGCACGCAATGCCTCGGCGGATTGAGCGAACCCCAGGTTCTGTTGGTGCTCCGCAGGGATTTCGACCCGTGAGAATTGCAGCAGTGCTTCCACCAACGGGTGAGTTCCGCCGGATAACGAACCGAGGTTGGTGGGGTGGTCGGCCAAGTCGTTCAAGCATTCAATGCCGACATCCTTCCGGCAAACCAAATGCAGCACTTCGGTGTAAAGGATCGCTAGGCTGCGAACGCGTTGATCGGCAACGGCATCGTTTTGAACGATCGCAACATCCGCCGTCCCATCTTGCAGGCGAGCGACATTTTCACGGCTTCCCTCACTCGGGATTACTTCACATCGAATCTCTGGATGGCGATTCATGTAAGAGTCGCCGATCTCCTTGCCGACTTGGAAGTAGACGCCTTGCTCAGAACCCGTCGAGATCACCACCCGCTGGGATGGCGTGCTGCCAGCGAAAGCAATCCATGCCACCCAGCAAATGGCCCCTCCGAAAAGAGCCAGCAGAAAATTCGTCCAGCTCATTCAGTCAACACCTAAGTCAGTCGCTTCGCACGGATTCGTTTTTGGGCAGTGTATCAATTGCTGCGTCGGTCTGCTGAAGTGAATCCAGGTCGATCCCGCAAGTCACAAATTGGCGGTCTAGCATCCATCCTTCGTTGTTGAGTCGGGTGCTGCGTTCTTTGATCTGGGTTGCGAGGCGATCAAGTTCGTTTTGAGAGAGCGCGTTGTTTGCATTTGCATACGCCAGGCGGATACCGCACCAATGCAACGATTCCCAGGGACGCTGCAACTGATCGAGACTTTCGATCAGGCTGACGATCTTTGCATCGTCGCGATCTTCGTTCAAAGACATTTCACGGCCCATTCGTTTCGTTTCAGTGATCAACTCGTACCGCTTTGCAGCCTCTTTTGATTCGATTGGTCGATCGATGGCTTGCAGTGATTGGCTGAGCAGACGGTAGGCTTCGCTGTCTGTCTGGTCGAACAGCACCGCTTCGCACAGCAAACGCACGGCAGCAACGTGCATTCCTCGATTCGCGAGATTGGCCGCCTTGGGAAAGCTCCATTCTGGATTGGATGTATCGACCCGATCGGCTTCTTCACTCCATGCACTCAGTGATTCTTGTTCGTTGAGGTGGACGTGGATGCGTCCCAGGATCGGCAACGTGTCGCTCGGACGAGTCGCCGATGCTTCGAGTTCTGCTCTCGCCTGTTTCCACTCGCCACGACTGACTGCGTACATGGCTCTTCCTCGAACACCGATCGGTGCAAGCTCATCCAGTGAGGTGTCACCATGGAACGGTTGTCCTCCCGCGAGCAAATGTCGAAGTTCCAGTTCTTCGATGTCACCTCGCTGACAAAGCGTTTGCAAATGTTCCGTTGCTTCGGATGTTCTGCCTTGGCGGATGAATAGCTCAGCAAGCTCGCGATGAACCAAGGTGGCTCTGGGGGCCTCCTGCAAGAGTGTTTGGAAACGCTGCTCCGCCTCTTTCCACTTACCGAATTGAACCATCCACTGGGCGGTCTGCCCCAACACAGGAAGTCGTGCGTCAGGTGTGGTCAACGCTAGTTTGTCCAGCATCTGGATCGCTTCTGGGAAACGGTTGCGTCGGCCTAAGACGCGCGCCATTAAAAAGATGGAGCTCGGATCATTCGGCTCTAGACGCATGACTTGACGAGCGAGTTGATAAGCCTTGTCGTGGTCATCATTTTTCAATGCAATTGCTGCCTTTTCTTGCAGGGCAAAGACATCGATTGGTGGTGGTTCATCGTTCGCGATTGAAATGGGGAGACGAGATGCTTTTGGTGTCACTTCGGTGTCATTCGATGCCGTTTCGATTTGGGGCGATGTATCCTTCTTTCGTATGTCTGCTTGAGCAGACGTTTCGCGATTGGAGTTTGTTTGCGGATCCTTTGAATGACATCCTGTCATCAGGGTCGCCAGCACGCAGAGGCCAACCGATTTTCTGAGGATTGCTATGGTGGGCACGATTGCGTGATCAATTCGGAGCATCAGATTCCAAAACGCAATGGGAACGGCGACGTGTTTGTGGCAGTTGCTTGACGGTTGAGGCCGTGTGGAGGCAAATCTTGGTCATGGCAACGCCGTTGGCAGCGAACTGAATGCCGGCAACGACACTTCCAGCTTTACTTTTGATTGTACCTCTTTTATTCCCTCGCCAGCACAACGCGTCGAGGTTGCGCGGCTGCGAAAAAGAAAGTCTTCCAGGTGGTTGGATCAATGTTAAGATCTGACTGTTAGTGAGTAAGCGGAGTCATGGCTTCGTACAACCGTCCTTGCGAATTGAGTTGATTGTGGTCGGCAAATCGAACCTTCGAGTGATTGGGGCGGTCATTGGCCTACTGGTGGTGGCTTCCACGACCCTGATGTTGAACAGTGAGTTCGATCATGGTGTGTTTCAGACTAGCCTGTCGGGTGTTTCGCTTGCTCAGTTTGAAGGCAAGGTACGATTGGAAACGCCCTCGCAGGACACTGGGTTTGTGGGGCGGGATGTGTGCCGTGAATGTCACGAGACCAATTTTGAATTGCATGCGAAGCACGGGCATGCATCGACATTCCATCAAGTGTCCGAGACCGATTTGCCAAGCATCTTCGCTGGCACCCAGTTCGATGGCGGGAAAGATTACGGTGTCTACGAGTATGGCGTGGATGACGCGGGCCAATTGTTCGTGCGTCTCCCTTCGGAGTTTGGCGAAGAGGCATTTCCACTTCAGTATGCTCTCGGATCGGGGCAGCATGCACAAACGATGTTGACACTGACGACCTCTGCTGATGGGCAGGTCGAAGGGATTGAGCATCGGGTCAGTTGCTATCACGGTCAAAGGGTCGATATCACTCCCGGGCATTCTAAGAAGAGCCCGGCCAGTGCACTGGAATTATTCGGCGACAGGCCGCGCGGGGAGCCGCTGCAGCGGTGTGTTTATTGTCACACCACTCAGGGCGAGGTGGTTGCTGGGGAGATCCAAGGCCTGGTCGCGAATGTGAACTGCGAGAAATGCCACGGTCCAGGACGCGAGCATGTGGAGGCTGCTCGAACGATGCCAACGCCACCGAAGTATTCCGTTGGAAGAGAGGATTGGGATGGCGAATCGGAGATCCAGCTTTGCGGAGATTGTCATCGCATGCCGAAGAATCTTTCCGAAACCGAAATTCGGGAGTACCCCGATCTTCTAGCACGCTTTCAGCCGGTCGGGATGCTGCGAAGCCGTTGCTACTTGGAGTCCAATGAGCAGATGCGATGCACGACATGTCATAACCCGCATCAAACCATTCAATCGGTTTCGGAAGACCAGCATCTTCATGCCTGTGTCAAATGCCATGATGTTCAGAACACAGAGCATGTCGTGTGCAGTGTTTCGACTGACAGTGGTTGCATTGAATGTCATATGCCAGCGATCGAGATGGATGAAGGTCTCCGCTTTCATGACCACTGGATTCGTGTCCGTGAGAATTGACACACGGTTGCTTGCAGTTCCGACTGATGGTCCAAAGCAAAACGAGCCCTCCCGACAGTGATCGAGAAGGCTCGTTTTTAGATTGGGCGTCAGATATCAGCGTCCTCGGAATTAAAACTCCGTCTCAATCGTTTCGCGAGAAGCTTTCGTTCCGAGTGAGCCCCACAACCCGTACGGGCTTGCAGAACCGGGGGCACGTGGGCCAGGCTGGTTACGACGAACCGCTCCAGCATTCTGGTTCCCTGCGTCGACGGATTCAGTGATGAACTTCACTGCTCCGTCGGTCAGCAGGACATGGACGCCGCCTTGGTGTCGGCTGCTGGCGGTGTGAGTGCCGCTGCTGTCAATCCAGGTTCCCACGCAGAGTTCTGCATTGGGGGGACGGACTGTGAACATTTGAGTGCACATCGCGCGGAAGTTCGCCCAGTTGGCACCACGAGCTTCGTGATTGTTGGAGCTCAGTACCACGGGATCCGTGCAGTTGGGGCCACCATTGCACCAGAATAGAGGACGCTCGGGATCAACTTCGTTGTTGTCCACGCAGAACGATGGGTTGTCATTCACCGCATTGGAGCTTTGACGACGCCATGAGGCAGCCGATCGTTTGTCACGGTCGCCCAAGTCGGTGATGATTTCGCCCATCGCAATTGTATTGGACAGACCATCGAGAATGTCTCGGAATTTAGCCGATCGACGCACCATGAAGACTCCGCGCGAAACGGAGTTGTAGTTCCCGATCGCCCAGTTGGCCGTGCGGGGTGTGAGATCCCCATTTCGACTTTGGTGGTGTTGTTGACCAGGCGAGTCACCGAGGCACAACGCATAGTTGGTTCGTCCGAGTGCGGGCAGCCCTTTGCCAGGATCGCTGGGGCAGCGAAGGGTTGGAATGTCCGTTGACCATGGAATGTATCCCGGATTGCGAGAGTAGTTTCTTGGGTTGGGGCCCATCGCAGGCCAGCGAGGTGGATTGGTCAGCCCGGTGGTTGCCGGAGGTGCCGCACCGGTAACGGTTTGGGTGCTGGGGTTTGCGATCATCTCCCACAGCCCCTGCTGCTCGAAGAATGGTGTCAAACCAACCAATGCACTCATGCATTCGTGGCTTGCGTCATTGCCCGTTTGCCACCATCGATTGTTCTGTAGTCCGATTCCTGTTCCGCCACCCTGAACAGGTAGTTGGTTGTAGGCGGAATGGTAATTGTGTAGGGCTAAACCCTGCTGCTTGAAATTGTTGCTGCAGCTCATGCGACGGGCAGCTTCGCGGGCTGCCTGCACGGCGGGCAGCAATAGTCCAACCAAAACCCCAATGATCGCGATGACGACTAGGAGTTCCACCAGCGTGAAGCCGGTAGATTTCTGCGTCTGGGTACTCATACGGTATCTCCACTCAGAAAAGCAACGAATAAGACAATAAGCGGGGTGCTGTACCCCTTTGCATCTCTTCAGTGGTCTCAACCTATCCCGTAGGGGGTGGGCGCAACAATGATGCGATTTTCGCATCTTTGTTGTTGATTTGCGTGTTGTCCTGGCCTTTGGTTTCGGGTCATCTTCAATAGGTCGGCAAGGAACTTTCTGTCAAAGTCCCGCTTTGTCGAGCGCTGTCTCCTCACTCAAGCGAATCAATTGTCATGCAAAAGCTCACACTCGCGGCGGTCGCTGCATTGTTATTTTCAATACCCGTTGGTTGCGAAAAGGAAAGCAGCGTTGTCGAAGCGCCTCCCGCCGGTGAAGAATCATCCATGGATGGGATGACGGAAGATGAATACAACGCTGCGATGGAAGAAGCCCTGAATCAGCAATAGTTTTTGTGAAGCTGGGTTGGTGAACGAGACACATTGACAAATTTGAGTTCGAAATCGTTCGTGGTCGCTTCGGCATGAACTGAATTTGTCAGTAGAAACTGTTTCCAAAATGAAGCGGGCGTCAGCATTTGCGGACGTCCGCTTTTTGTTTTCCCGATGGGGGATGCTATTGCGGCAGC
>NZ_JBICHO010000145.1:0-3595 GCF_043100905.1 Rhodopirellula sp. JB055
TGCCGGGCACTCGGATCAGGTGCCGTCGAATTCAGAGCATTCCCTGAAGTTCTTCCATCTGTGTGGAGATCGTCGATGAGATCTTTTCAACGTCGGCTTTCTCGCCACCGTGCAAAGTGTGATCGAGTTCTCCAAAGGCATCCATCAACGTCTCGGTGACTTCGCCAACCTTTTCCAGTTTTGGTTCAGGCAAACCGGCTTTCTTTGCTAGATCGGGCAGCGATTCGATCAGATGCCCGATGTCATGCAGTTCGCCGTGGGCATTGTCGGGTTCCCCTTCGGCAAACGCGGAGGTGATCTTGTTGCCCATGTCATTGATCTGCTCGATCGCTTCTGCAAACGATTCCGGGTGACCGCTTTCGCCGTGATCGTGGTCATGCCCCTCGTGATCGTGGTCCGCGTGATCGTGGCCATGATCCTCCGCCGAAGAGTTGGCTGATGAAGAATCGCTCGCCGATTGGTCAGGTGATCCGCATCCAATCAGGGCAAGGGCCATTGTTAAAGAGAGCAGCAGGTTGAGAGTTTTCATGGTTCATTCCTAAAAAGTGGGTTTGTCAAAAACTTCGAGGCATTACGAAAACGCTGGACAACTTAAGTCGCAACTGGGGTGTGGTCAGCACCTTCGATGTGGAATGGAGTCGCTCAATGAATCGGGAAAACAAAGCAGCAGTCTGTGCCGCGGTGTCAGCACACAAGTGGGACACGGCTTTCTTAGCAGGAGCCCGCTTCTTCCGTTAACGTGAGTATGTGCAATACGATTGCATGAAAGAGCGGTTTGTGCTAGTCTACCGGCTATGAGCACGTCATTCGAGCCTCACGAGACGATTCGAGATGACATTCGTGCAGCTGGTCTGAGGGCAACGCCCGCGCGAGTGGCCACGCTGAATTTGCTGCGTGACGCGAAATCGCCGGTTACGCACGCGGACGTGGCCGGTCATCTTGAGACACACGGAGTCGACAAAGCGACGGCCTTTCGAAACCTGAACGACATGACCGATGCCGGTTTGCTTCGGCGAACAGAGCTCGGCGACCACGTCTACAGGTTCGATGAGGTTCGTCCTGGCGAGAGCGCGTTTGAGTCGCATCCGCACTTTCTTTGCACCGTTTGCGGGGCGGTTTCATGCCTCGACAACGTTATGTTGACCGCCGAGAGCGTCGATGAGACCCGCAAAGTGGGCGAGGTCGCCGAGATTCTCTTGCGCGGTCGATGCAACCACTGCAAATAACCACCATGGAAAAACGATCCGATGCCGACTTACGTTTACGAGACCATTCCTCAGAACGAATGCGAAGAACCGGTTGAGTTCGAAATCGTGCAGCGGATGGCGGACGATGCTTTGACCAAACATCCGGAAACCGGCCAGCCTGTTCGCCGAGTCATCACCGGAGGGCTGTCCATCCCGATCTCTTCCAAGAAAGGTGGTTGCTGTGATTCGGGATGCTCTTGTGGCTAAGTCGCATCGGTCGAGGGCAACCTGAAAACGGTGCTCAGAATAGGCGATCGGATGGATCAACGAGCGACCGATGATTCCGGTTGCGTGTTTGCAACTTTAGGAGCGGTGGATTCCTGCGAGTCCAGAGACGTCTCCTGACTTTCTGGTTCGGGCACCGGAATTGTTGCCAATCCCCCGTAAAATCGCATGGAAGCTTCTGCCGCCCGAACGGTTTCGGGATCAATCGCCCTCAGTTTTTCGAGCGACGCTGCTGCTGCCGGTAGTGGGCAGTTTTTTAGGTAGAGCACGGCGGCTGTTTTGACGAATCGGGTCTCTTCAGTCGCCTCAACGAAAAGCTCTGCAACGCGGTCGATCGCGGACCAGTCTTCCCAGCGAGCCAAGTCTGAGATGACCAAGTCGGCAAGTGCCGGCTGTTTCAGCACATGCCGCAAAGCTGTCGCCAATCGCTCGCGGGAGTGCACGCTCAACTCGGTCCCGTGAACGCGTATCGCAGCAACTGCTGCGAACGTGTCGAGGTAGGAGGCTTCTGGGTTCGCGAGATAGTCTCTCTCAATGCGAGCCAAACCCGGCGTCCCGGCGAGAGACAAGTAGCAGCCGATCGCTGCATCCATTCCAGGATCAAATGTTGCGTCCTCCTGTCGCCTTTTCAGCAGCTCGTCCAGCAGGCTTGCATCCGCGGTTGTCCCGCACTGCGCCAAGAATGTCCAGCACAATCGTCGGCGATGGACAGGCACCGAAGCGTCACGCAGTTGGCCAATGACCCATTCCCGGTCCAGTTGATCCGACAAAGCTGCGATGTCTTCAAGGGTTGCTTCCGCGAATTCGTTGTAAGCATCGGCAGCGACGACGTCGTCAGCGTGGCGAAGGTGTCGCAGAAAGTACTCCATTCGGTCTGGCCCCTGATCGGGCAGGGTGGTCAAGCCACGCAGGTACGCAGTTGCTTCGCGTGACATTGGCTTTGGAAAAACCCAGTTGATCGAGTCTTCACCGAAGCCGATGTGCCAGAACAAATCGTCTTTCGAGAGTTCGTCGATGGACGCCACTTCAATCACTGAACCCGCAAGTTCGCGGCCACCTTTGACGACCTCAACGACCCGCATTCGGTAGAGGTAGAAGCCGTCTTGGTCTTGGTGGATCGATTCGCAGGTCGTCAGCACGGCGGCCGATGACGTATCGAGATCATCGCTTATCGTCGGCGCAAGTGCTGAGCAAAACGGGCATGCCATGGCGGGCGTGGTCCAAGCACAAACCATCGCCGCCAACACCCAGACTGCCTGCAGAGGAAGCTGGGGTCGGCGAGCGTGACTCGAAACGGCGCTCGGCGAAAGAGGCTGCTTGATAGCAAACCGGAGGCTCTGGCGGAAAACGCTCTTCGTGTGTGTCATGCCGGAGCTTCCTTGCCTGAAGGCATTGGGACTGCGTTGTGGTCACCCATCAAGTGCGCTGGGCGCAAAGCGATCGTCGAGATTACTCGATTCACCAGAAGGCAAACAACAGCGATCTAGAATCCTGCGTTCTCTCGCGGCCACCCACAAGGTGGAGTCGTGAGAGTGGACAATGCTGGCGTCCCATGAAAGAAGCAGCACAAGATTGGATCAGCGAGCATGCCAGGACGCTGGGACTGGACTGGACCTTCGTGCCAACCACAAGCACTCGAAGGCAACGGCCACGATTTGCTATCGGCTTCAGCCGGTGGGAACCAAATGAAGAATACCCCCGACAGGGGTTGAACAATCGGCTTCAAACCGTGGTTTTAGCGACGTTGGCGGTCTGGTGGTCCCGCCAGTGGTCCCATAGGTTGACGACGCCGATTTTGTGACGCCGGAGCTGAGCGAATTGATCGCGACGTTGGACCTCCAAGCCCGTTCGCAACTGCTGACGATCGCGGCGACGCTGGCCAATGTTCCGCACCGAAGCCCACCCATCGCTGACAGCGACGGCACCCGGTGGGCGCACCACCGGACCAGTTGAGTAGACCACCGCACCAACCGCAAACCCCGAAGGCCACCACCATGAAAAAGACATGCCCAATCTGCAAGAAACGAGTCAGCATCGTCGACCCGTACAAAGATCAAGAGATCAAACGAGCCTCCGCATGGTTCGCGACTCACCGACGCCCGGGAAGTCAACAAAGTTGCGAA
>NZ_JBICHO010000146.1:0-28128 GCF_043100905.1 Rhodopirellula sp. JB055
TGTCGTTCAGACCGCACAAGAATTGGCGGGCGTCGAACAGGCGACGTTTTTCCAGCCGAGCTCGAGACCGCAAGAAGAGAGCTTGCCAGATGATGCGAACCCAGAACGTTCACCTGTCGCATACGGTTTTATCCGTGAAGACGCCTCGAATGAAGTGGTGGGCGGTGCCTGGATCGCAACAGACCGATTCATTGACTCGGATCTTCATTTACAAGCCGAATTGGCGGAGCACCAACGCTGGCTTTTCGCGGCGCGGTTGTTGCCGGAGGCCCGCGGTCGCGGTCTCTATCCACGGCTGCTTCAGGCGGTGTTCGGTACCAAGGTCTCGCGCAAACCAACTGAAATTCGCAAAGAGGTTGGCCGCGTCGAAGGGACGGAAGTTTGGGCGGCAATCAATCCGGTGAACCACCGCAGCGTGAGAGCCCATGCTCGATTTCGAATCGCGACCGCGGGGCGGATTCACGTGATTCGAGTTGGCTCATTCGCCCTGGTTTGGAAAGTCGCCGTGGCGGACGGATACGAACTGGTGCTGAACCCAAGCTGGACATTGCAGGGAAGCGTGGTTCCGATTTCGATGCGAATTAGAAAGTTGGATCACGGCACCAAGAAACCTGCCCCGCATCCATCCGCTTCGTCTGCGTCCACTCATTGATCGTCGAGTCGGCCGATCAATGATGCTCGAGGCAATGAGACTCAGGGCGATCGAAGACGGTACCCCATGAAGGCACGCGTCTTGTGACGCCCAGCTCAATCGCAGGCTCAAGCAAAGTCCAGGTGTCCGTTCAGACGCCCATCGTTCCGGATGGAGTGGGTGCCGGCGTGCGATTTCCTGCGGCGGCTGACACCGCGGCTTGCTGCAGGTGAATCATCAGCTTTTTGTGATCGCGAACGACTCTTAGGAACTCATCTTCGCTGACGGGTTTTTGAATGTAGTCGTACACCCCTAGTTCATCGCAACGGGTTCGATAGGACGCGTCTTCGCAAGCGGTCAAGACCACGGTTGTGACGCGGGAGGCATCGGACTGCAGTTCGCGCATCTCTTCCAGGACATCGATTCCGGTGCCGTCGGGAAGGATCATGTCCAGGAGCAGCAGGTCCAAACGCGGGGCACGGGCAAAGATGCCGGTCCGTTTCATGAACAAAATGGCTTCGTGAACGCTGCGAACCAACGTCAGCCGGTGATGCAGACCGCTGCGACGCAGAGCATGAATCGTCACCCGTGCGTCGACCAGGCCGTCCTCGACCAACAGAATTTCCATTGGTTTGGTGCGTGAATCGCCTAGCATTCTACAGCTCCCTTTCGATCAGTTCGGCTTCGAGACGTTCATGACGGGTCATCTGACGTGTGAAGTGGGCAACTTGTTCGGCAAAGTTGACCACCGCCGATCGATCACAACCCCTGTATTGTAATTCCTCGGCTTGCTCAGCGAGATCACAAAGATCCAGATAAAGTCTTTGGTGTTGGTCGAGAGCCAATTGAAGCTGCTGCTGGGCTTGTTCGAAGCCAGGTGAATGGCACGCTGATTGGGGGGGCGAGCCGGAGGTTCGAAGGTAACCGTAGGATTCTTCCAAGCCAAATTGAAAGGCGATGAGGTCTCTCAATTCACAAAGGGCTCGTACAAATCGCTTGATGCGAGCCTGGCCGGTCGTTTCAGCGTCCCAATGTTCTGTTTCGCAGAGTGCTCTCAGTTCACTGGCTGCGAGCCATAGAGTCGGGTTGCTGTCCTTGATCTCTTGCAGAAAAGCTGCATTGATCAGGATTGTCAGGGAGGGATGGTCACCGTCCCTGACCGTCGCGGAGGGGACGCTCAATGAGCCGCCCGTCCGAATGTCGGGTTTTGCGCTCGTCATACCAATGCAATTCCTCCGTGCTTTGGTGGCCCGTGCTCTACTTGGGTGGCCCGTGATCTGGAAGACCCGTTTATGGAGGCCGGAGCAGAGACCTTGAGAGTACGATTGTGGGGGCTGGTCGTCAAGGAATTTTGCCGGTGCGGGGGCGTCGAATGTCACGTCATCGCAATTCATTGAGGCGCAGATTTCCTCTAGTCGCTGCGGTTTGCCAGACCTGCAGCGTCAACTGGGGGAGACGCTGTGTATTCCTGCAAGGTGTCGATCGCATTTTCAGGACACTTCTGCGTCGTTTCGTATTACGATCTTCGCCATCCCCCGGTTTGACGAGTGGACTTTTGAAGACATGATGTCACTTCAGCAGATGTCCCGCCTCACACGCCCACCCTCCCAACTTTTTTGATTCAATGAATTCAATGCGATTGCAACTGGTTGCTCGTTGGCTTTTTTTCGTCACCCTCGCAGTAGGGTTCACGCCAGCCTTTGCAGAAGAAACCGTTGGGAAGATCATTGAAAAAGCCAAAAACCTGGTCGACAGTGACGACCCGAGAGCCCCGGGAATGGATGCTTCCGGCGAACCGGTCGTCGATCCGATGCGGGAAATGCAGTCCAACGCGATCAAGAAGCAAGCAGCACCTTGGGGGCACTGGGGCAGCAACCCAAAGAAGTACAGCACTTGGACCAACCACAGCAATCGGATGGTGCCGCTGTACACGTTTGGCTACACGCTGAATGACCTGCGAGAGCAGGGAAGCCTGTACAGCAGCCCAGAACGCTTGCAGGAACACTTTGGACGCGTGGACGAGCAGACTCTGAATTCAAACGCGAGCTATCACGATCAAACCGACGTTTATGATCTGCAGATGGCGGCCGCCAAATCGGGCAAGCGGCACGTGATCCTGATGGTCTTTGACGGAATGGATTGGCCGACCACGCGAGCCGCGGCGTTGTATCACAATCGAAGCAATCGCTATGACACCGGCCGCGGGACTGGATTGTTGATCCAAGATTATCGCGGTACGAAGACGGACTTCACGTTCCTGGTGACCACACCGTTTGCTTCGAGTGCAAAGGTCGATGTGAATTCGCAAACGATCACTGCACCGAACAATCAGTCCACCGGCGGATACTCTCCTCGGCATGGAGGTCGTATGCCATGGCACGAACAATCGCGTCGTGATTATGTGATCGGCCAAGACCGACTGGTTCCTCACACGGTCGCTGATTCTGCTGCCACCGCAACCAGCTTGATGTCGGGCGTGAAGACTTACAACGGTTCGATCAACGTGATGCCCGATGGGACTCATGCGGTGCCCATTGCTCAAGCCTTGCAAGCCGATGGGTTCAAAGTGGGGTCGGTGACCAGCGTCCCGGTGAGCCATGCCACACCAGCCGCTTCGTATGCGAACAATGTCATCCGTCAGGATTATCAAGACATCAGCCGGGATCTCGTGGGATTGCCATCTTCTTCTCATCGCAACGATCCGCTGCCTGGGTTGGACCTGTTGATCGGTGGCGGATGGGGTGAGGGCACCGGAGCCGACAAATCTCAAGGTGAGAACTTCATGAAAGGCAACAAGTATTTTCACGAGTCGGATCGTGATGCGTTGAAGAAGAATTACGCAGAAGGAAAACCTGGCTCGTATGTGTTGGTCGAACGGACGGAAGGTCGTCCTGGTGCGGACGTGCTTCGAGAAGCCACTGAAAAAGCGATCGCGGAAGACGCTCGTTTGGTCGGGTTCTTCGGAACCAAAGGCGGGCACCTGCCTTTCCAAACTGCCGATGGGAATTTCAATCCAACCTTTGATGTCAAAGGAACGGAGCGTTACACCCAAGCGGACGTGGTTGAGAACCCAACTTTGTCGGACATGACTCAGTCCGCGTTGCAGTTTTTGTCAGCTCCGAAAAAGGGCACCGACGAACGGTCGAAGTTTTGGTTGTTGGTTGAAGCAGGGGATGTTGATTGGGCCAACCACGCGAATAATTTGGACAGCAGCATTGGTGCGGTTCTCAGTGGCGACAGAGCCTTCGCGAGCATTGTGAACTGGGTCGAAGAAAACGAGGCATGGGACGACGCCGCGGTGTTCGTCACCAGTGATCACGGCCACTTCTTGGTGATCGAAAACGTCGATGCGATCAGCAACGCGGCCAAGAAAGCCGCGGCGGCGAGCCGCTGAGTTGAACAAGCCCGTCGGATCCAAAGGAACTGAATCTCAATGGCTATTCGCTGGGGACTGATTGGGACGGGCGACATTGCCCACAAACGCGTTGCAGCGGCGATCAAGGGGGACGCACGTTCCAAATTGGTTGCCGTTTGTCGTCGTAGTGAACGAGAGCTGAATCAGTTCGCTGATCAACACGCCGTACCGCACCGATTCACGAACGCGGAGCAGTTGATCGCCTCGGACGAAGTCGACGCCGTTTACATTGCAACACCCGTCGACTGCCACTGCCCGCAAACGATCGCTGCGGCGAATGCGGGCAAGCTTGTCTTGGTCGAAAAACCGTGGGCGATCGATCCCGATCATTGCCAACGGATGATCTCCGCCTGTGAAGAAGCGGGAGTGACCTTGGGCGTCGCGTACTACCGACGTTTTTATCCTGCGGTTGAGCGGGTCAAGCAATTGATTGAATCAGGGACTTTGGGCCGTGTGTTGTCGATCGCTTGCGTGACCGGAAACCCCAACCGGTTCCCTGCCGATGATTGGCGGGTGGTGCTAGCTCGTGGTGGTGGGGGACCGTTGATGGACATTGGCTCTCACCGCTTGGATCTGTTCTTGCACCTGATGGGTGACGTCCAATCGGTTCAATCCAGCCGAATCGATTCGCCTGACTATGAAGCCGAGCAAGTGGCGACGTTGCTGATGCAATTCACATGCGGTGCTCACGGAGTATTGCAATGCTACTTCGGTACCACCAACACTCCCGACCGATTGGAAGTCATCGGAACGGAGGGGCGAGTGACCGTCGAAGATCTCAATGGCGATGAACTGATGCTGTTCACCGCGGAAGGAGTCTCGCGAGAATTGCATCCGCCGGCGGACAACCTGCACGCACCATTGATTGAGGACTTCACGCAGTCGCTGGAAAAAGGCCGCGTCCCGAAAATCGATGGTTGCCAGGGCAAGCAAACCAATGAGGTCATTGACATGGCGTACGCGAACGCTGGCGATTTGACTGGAGTTGCTGGCGTTCGAACTTGAGTCAATCGTCAGCGGGGGCGCCGTCTTTGAGCACGAACTTCGCTTTCAGCCGCGCAACCTCATCGGCCAGCCCCGCCTGGGTGACGCTCTTGAGAACTTCCGCGAAGTCTTTGTAGGCATCGGGAGCTTCATCGCGTGGGTAGACACGGCAATTGCTGATGACGTCGTGGTCGAGCAGGTTTTTGTCGATGGTCGATTGGCTGAGGTTCTTCTTTGCTTTGGTGCGGCTGAGTTGTCGTCCAGCACCGTGGTTGACGCTGAATGCCGACACGGATGCACCGGGACGGGCGACCATGATGCTGGAGCCGTCACGCGGATTTCCCGGCAACAGGATCGGGTGCCCGGTCGATTCGAAATCGGTGCCTGCTAATTGTTCATGCCCGGCTGGGAATGCCCGCGTTGCGCCTTTTCGATGGACCCACTGTTGGCGTCCGTTGACCGGTTCTTGGCGGGCGATGTTGTGGCTGATGAAGTAAATCAATTCGCCTCGGATTCCTGGGAACACTTCGCGGAAGGATTCGAGAACCAATTGATTGATCAGCAAATGGTTGACCGTCGCGAAATTCGCTCCCATCGCCATGTCGCAAAGGTAACGTTGTCCTTCGGGTGAGTCCGCCTCGGCGTAGCACAGTTGTGGATCACCGGCGGGAAACGCAATGCCGTTGGATTGGAAGTGCGACTTCATCGCTCGGAATTGCCCCATTGCCAAATCGTGACCAAATCCACGCGACCCACAATGAGACAAGAACGCGACGCGTCCGTGCTTCAGTCCCCACTGTTCGCCGATCGCCCGTAAGTCGGGGGACTGCGACAAGGAGACGACTTCGGCTTCACCAAAATGGTTGCCGCCGCCGTAGCTTCCTAACTGCCGAAATTTACTCTCAATCCGATCTTGTTTGTCTCGTTCTCGCCCCATCCACTGGAGTCTCGCTGCGAGCGTGTCGACGGATCCGTCCGGTGCAGTATGGGAGGCGTCTTCGCAGCGGTTTGCCCAGTCTTTGGGGATGCCCAGTTTCTTGAGCACGGACTTGGAGGCCCCTTCAGTAGCAAGTTGGAATCCCAGTGGGCCGTCGACGCTGCGACTCTTGGGGACGTGCCGTTGACCACGACCTGCGCCGGTAGGGACCCTTTTCGCGATCGCTTGGATCACTCGGCGGCGAACCTTCCAGTCCGAGATGGCCTCTTCCGGCAAATCGGTTTGCAGTAAACTCATGCTGCACTTGATGTCGACTCCCACAGGACCGGGATACACGTGAGTGGGCGAAACCATCACGCAGCCGACTGGGGCGCCGTACCCGACGTGTGCATCCGGATTCAACACCACTTGCGACACGCCCGGTGCCAGGCGACTGTTGATCGCTTGTTGAAACGTTTGGCCGCCAAATGATTGCCGGATGGGATTGGTGCCGATCACGGTGATCGGCGAGCATTCGTCACCGACGGGCAAGGTGGCGATCGCTGGGCCGCTGATTTGCAGCATTTCGTGCATGGTGTCCATTGCACCGTCCTTTGGAGTTCTTTCCTTCAGTTGATTGAACAACAAGAGAACCCAAGTTGCCAAAGGTTCGCGGGAAAACCTTTGCAACCCTGCTCGCTTCATCACTCGTTGCTGGTGAGTGTTCCGCGGAACAGTTCGATCAATTCAGTTTGGCGGTTGAAGAGGTCTTCGGAGAGAGGTCGTTCAACTTTGGGCAGACGCCGAGGCCGTTCCCGTTCTTGTTTGTCAGTTTGTGAAGGAGATGAAGTCTCGTTCGGCGGAAGTCCGGCGTCGTGGTTTTCGAACGGCGTCCAATCGGCAACCGATTCGATCTCTCCGAGGGACGAATTGGGGACCGAGGCCCCTTCCAAATGCGATGCCATCGCGATGGGGTGGTTTGGATGTTCGTTTCGAGCTTGGGAAGCGATTGGTTCTGCAGTGGGTGCCGGCAATTCGCTGAGCGTCGGTAGCTGGTCGACGAAGCTGTGCAGTGTTTTGAAGAGAGCGGAATCCGGTGGCAACGATGTGTTGGGTGGGCGGACGGAAGTTAGCAGGCCATGGTCCTGTTTGGCCATTTTCAGCAAGGGACTGGCCGCGGGATCGCCGGGAACGCAATGTTTCAGAATCTCGCGCAGGTTGGCCTCGGTGATTTGTCGGGTTGGGCGACTGGAGTGAATCGGACGATTCAGGTGGAAGTCTCCAACCTCATCTTTCCAATTCTGGTCGTGGCATTGAGCGCATCGAGCCAACAGGATGGGCTGAACTCTTGCGGTGAAAGCATGCAGCAACCAAGAGTTCATCACGTCTCGGTGCAGTCGATCAATCGGCGTGTTTTCCTCGGATGACTCCGCTAAATATGGACGCTCGTCGCCGTTGGTCGAAACCGCTGTGGCAACCTGCTCGTTCGACATCTCGACGTAGTTGGCCTGATGGACCTCACTGGATGTTGAATGGGATTCGTCGGGCTGGACAGCGTTTCGAAGCCTGGATTCCAGGTGCTTGGCTTCGGTGTTGTCTGGATCCAATCGGTAGACCAACATCAACTGCTGGACCGCTTGCGAATGCAGGCCGTGGTCAACGCACCAGCGAGCGGCCGACAAGGCTCGCATCAGCGGTCGTGCCGAGGTCCTGGGGTCACGCCATTTTTGGCGGAGTTCAAAGAGCGATTCCAGGCTGTCTCGTGCTCCGATCACCTCTTTGGCTGGGAGTCGAATTTCCGAACCACCCCGACGTATGACGACCGATTCGTCGGCGACCTGCACGTTTCCTCGAAGAACACGGTCATTGCGAAGCAGGACAAAATTGGTTGGGGCAACGTTGGACTCAGACGAGTCTGCAGTTGCCACGCCACGGCTCGCCGACGCACCGGATTGCGCCAAAACACTGGTGAGTGGGAGGGTCCCGCCTACCGCGAAGCACGCTAGCAAGAGCCAGAGGACGGAGAGCGGGCCTGACAACGGGGCGACGGCCCTGTTGCAGGCGGAACGCCGAAACGCGAAACGCCCCTTCACGAATTCAATTCGTGTTGGAGCGGTTGGGAGTGCGTCGTGCGAGGAGATTTGGTGCATGGTCAACGCAGCTACCAAAAATCGGTGTACCAAGTCAATGTATCACCCTGGTTTTTCGCATGGCATTTGGATCCCCCAAGATTTGACAGCATTTGACAAGGTCATGATTTCCGCGATTGAGAACCTTCACGGGGAATTGCGGCTTTGATTTTGCGGGACGCTTGCGTTTGGGCTTTCGGTCGCCAGTTGCTTTTCATGACACTTGGCGGGCTTGGTTTCGACGCAATTTTCAGTATTCACAGACACCTCGTTTCGACGATTCACCATGTTCCTTGACGGACCAATCATTCACTCCGGTCGTTCCCGAACCGCTCGACCGCCCGTGATTCCCACCGCGATTTTTGTGGGGGCAACCGTTTGTGGCTGGGCGGTATGCGCTGGCACCGCAAACGGTCAAGGTGTTGGATCGGGGGCTGATCGATCTCTTGCTCAATCACCTGCGCCGGAGCAGACGGTTCTGCAGGTCGCTGCGTTCACCCCGTTCCAAGCCGATGAGGCGTCTGGCACGTCGGCGAAAGGGACCAAAGAGAGCGTTCCCCAACCCAAGAATGACCTGAGCAACGTGGAGGCGGTTGCTGCGGAAATCGAATCGGTGAACAACAACGCGACCCTCGATCCGATGCTGAAGACTCGGTTGTTGGATTCACTGAAGAGTCTTCAGGCTGCGTTGACGGCGCGTCAGGAAGCTGTCAATCGCGTGGCGTCGTATGAGAAGTCATTGCTTTCAATGGCGGAGGAAAAGAAACGCTACAAAACGCTTGCTGCGCAAGAAGTGGTGATCGAGCCAATCGAAACAGATCGCTACATGGCGATCGAGCAAATTCAGCAGAGGCAAGCAGAGGCAAATCTCAGCTTGGACACCGCTCGCAGCAAGTTGCAGAAAATTGAGTCCGACATCGCGGCTCGGAAGGAGTCGTTGGAGAAACTGCCCGAGCAGATCGTTCAGGCTCGCAAAGAAATCGAAGCTTTATCAAGCGAAACGATTGGCGAAATCAACGATGATCCGGATGGACGTTTACGCCATGTCCGCGAGGCTGATTTGAAGGCCAGGTTGGAAGAAGCTCGCCAGCGATTGGCGGCTTACCAACAACAACAAACGCTCTTGGAATCACAAGCCGATTTGTTGCCGTTGATGAAGACAGCAGCGGAGAAGGAATTGGCCGAAGCGGAAGCGAAAGCGCAAGCCTGGTCGGCGACGCTCGCCAAGAAACGCCAGAGCGAAATCAGCAAAGACCTGAACGACTTCAAACGGAAAATGGAAGCCAATGGCGGCGATCCGAGTCAGTCGTTGATCTTGTCGCTCGAAGATCGGTGGATGCGAATCGCGGGGGAAAAGGATCGCATCAGTCGGTCTCTCACTGACGAAACGGCGGAACTCGACAAGTTGTCCGAACGCCGATCGAAAATCGAAAAGGACCTCGAAGAGAACCTTTCAACGTCTGGCGGTCTGAGCAGCACGTTGGGAGTCGAATTGTTGCTGCTCAAGAACAAACTTCCTAACCTCACGCCCATCCAAGCTCGTATTGTCGAGTTGCGTCGGAGCATCGAAAGCAACCGCGCGCTTCAGACTCAACTGGAATTGGCTCTCGAAGGAATTCTGGACAATTCATCCATCGGGCTCTCGCTGGAGAACATCGAAGGCATTTCGATTCCGCAGGGGGAATTGTCCGAGGATGAAGTTCGTTTGGTCAACAAGTTCATCTCCGACCTGAGTGACTACATCGTCCAAATGGTCAGTCTGCAAAGCCAGTTGGAACAAAAGCAGCGATTGGTCATCGACCTCAACTCGACGATTGATACGAAAATTGTTTGGATCAAAAGCCAGCCAGCGTTCCGGTTGAAAGACTTGGTGGTGTCATGGCAGGTTTTTCGTGCGATCGTGCACCCTGATAACTTGCTGCTATTGGCGACATGCGTGCTCAAGGGGTTGCTCAATCGTCCTGAGTTGATTGCGATTGGAGTGATCGCGATCTTCACGATTTTGTACGCGGGATCCCGTTTGCGTCGGCGAATTGCGACCCATGGGGAACGTGCTCGCAGTCGTCAAAGCGTTTCATTGAAACCAACGTTAGCGGCCACATTGTTGTCCTGGGCGTTGGTTTTGCCGTTGGTCGGATTGCTCTGGATCCTCGGCGACGCGTTGTCGGCCTCGGGAGCCAATGAAGCGATTGTTCGGGCGACTGCCAAGGCGTTTCATTTGGCGTCTGTGGCGGTGCTGCCGGTGGAATTGTTGCGGCAATGTTTGCGGCGTGAAGGGTTGGCCGTTGCACACTTTGGTGCCGACGAGACCGCCATCGCACCGCTGCGTAAGTGGTTGCGATTGATGATCGACATCGGCGTACCGTTTTTAATTTTTTATGGCATCGCGGAGAGTCTTGGACGCTGGCAAGCCGCAGCGGCACTCAGCCGTGTCATGTTTGTACTGGGAATGATTTTGATCAGCGTTGTCCTGTGGCGATCCTTCTCACCCGTATCCGGTGTCTTTTCGAAGCACATTCAGCTCAATCCAAATGGCTGGATGTCTCGGTTGCGGTTCATCTGGTTCGGTTTCATTTTGGCAGTGCCGCTTGCACTCGCGGTCATCGCCTTGATCGGCCTGAGTAGCGGCGCCCGGGTCTTGGCGGAACAGCTTTATTTAACCTTGTGGCTGTGCTTGCTGACTTACTACGTCAGCGGATTCGTCAACCGTTGGTTGCTCACCAACCGCCGTCGATTGACGATGGCGGTTCACCGAGAACGCTTGGAAGAATCAGAGCGTTTGGGGGCGGGCGGAGTCGAGATCGAGCCAAGCAATTCGATGGAAGCATCCGAAATCAATGCTCAGACAACTCGGTTGTTGCAGACGATCTTGTTCATTGTTGCATTGGTGGGAATTGCTCTGGTGTGGTCGCCGGTGTTGCCAGCGGTTGAATACCTGAATCAGGTCAAGTTGGGGTGGACCACCATCGACGCGGACGGCACGGTTTCTCCGGTCACGCTGAAGAACATTGTGTTTGCGATCCCGATCATCGTGTTGACTTGGGTGTCGGTGCGGAACTTGCCGGGTTTGATCGAAGGCGTGTTGCTGGAACGGTTGCCGTTGGACAAACCGGCCCGATACGCGATCACGACACTTGGTACCTACGGGCTGATTACGATCGGGATATTAATGACGGGCAAGGCGCTCGGATTGCATTGGCAAAACATCCAGTGGCTCGTTGCGGCCTTGGGCGTGGGACTCGGTTTTGGCCTGCAAGAGATTTTCGCGAATTTTATCAGTGGTTTGATTCTGTTGTTCGAACAACCGATTCGCGTTGGCGACGTCGTCACGCTTGGTGACACAACTGGCGTGGTGGCACGGATTCGAATTCGCGCGACTACCGTCACGAACTGGGATCGTCAGGAATTGATCATCCCGAACAAAGACTTGATCACCGGGCGACTGGTGAACTGGACCTTGAGCGACAGCACCAACCGGATCGTTGTCAATGTGGGAGTTGCCTACGGCAGTGACACCGAAGCCGCCTGTGATCTGCTGCGGTCGATTTGCGATGACCATTCTAAAATCGCGAAGGATCCTGGACCGGTGGTGACATTTGAGGGCTTTGGCGATTCGACTTTGAACTTGGTGCTCCGGTGTTATTTGTCGACGTTGGATGACCGTTTGAAGACCATTCATGAGCTTCACACAGAGATCAACAAACGGTTCAATGCCGCCGGTTTGGAAATCGCCTTCCCGCAACGCGATTTGCATTTACGTTCCTTGCCTCCGGAGTTGGCGGAACATCTAGCAGCTTCCGCAAAGAGTTGACTGGGTGGGACGTCCAGGGAAGGCCCGCTTTGAACTACAATGACCGCGAAAAGTGATGTTCTTCTTTTGGAGTTATTCTTTGATGCGGTTTCGTAGACTGTTGGCGGGTGTTTGTTTGCTCGGATCTTTGTCGGCCCCGGTTGCTGGTGTGTCGGCGGAGGAGACGTTGTCGTTTGACATTCGTTTGTTGACGCTGGACGCGAACGAGGGCATCGCAGCAGGAGATGTCGACGGCGATGGCAAGACCGACTTGGTCGCCGGTCGCAATTGGTTCCGCAATGGCGATTGGGCTCCCCGTCCCTTGCGAGCGATCGAAGATTGGAACGGTTACGTTCAGAGCAACGGCGATTACCTGTTCGACGTCGATTCTGACGGACGATTGGATGTCATCGCCGGATCGTTTTTGCCCACCGAAGTGAAGTGGTACCGCAATCCGGGCGAGGACGCTCTGCGTTTGGGAAAGATGTGGCCCGAGTCCACCTTGGTCGACACGGGAGCCTCCGCCAATGAAGGTCAATTGTTTGAAGATATCGACGGGGATGGTCGGCCGGAATGGATCGTCAACAGTTGGAAGAATGAAGTCCCGACGGTGATCTGGCGACTTGAACCGACTGAATCAAGAGCGGACGCGGAACCAACCTATGAAATGAAACGCCACGTTCTAGGGGAAGAGTTCAACGGTCACGGGATCGGAGTCGGCGACATCAATGGCGATGGTCGAAACGACATCCTGGTTGGTTGGGGATGGTACGAACAACCCGCTGAGAATCCCTGGGGGCAGCCCTGGATCGCTCACCGGGACTGGAAGTTGCATGCCAGTTTGCCAATGTTGATTGAAGACATTGACGAGGATGGGGATCAGGACCTGATCTATGGCGAAGGACACAACTACGGATTGCAGTGGTGGGAGAACATCGGCGTTGAGGAAAACGGATCGATTCAGTGGAAAAAGCACGAGATCGATCGCCGGTTCAGCCAGCCTCACTCGATGATTTGGGTCGACTTGGACGGGGACGGCAAACAAGATTTGGTGACGGGGAAACGCTATTACGCCCACAACGGAAACGATCCCGGCGGGAAGGAAGTGCCTTGTCTGTACTGGTACTCTTTCGATATTGCGTCAAAATCATTCCAACGCCACGTGATCGACGAAGGCCGCGTTGGAACCGGATTGCAAATCGTTGCTGAAGACTTCAACGAGGACGGCAAAACGGACTTGGCTGTGGCTGGAAAAAGCGGCACGTACCTTTTGCTCGCCAAACCCTGACGCCCTCTCAAAATATCGATGTCGCAATCTGCTTCGGACGCGAATGATCTCACGACGCCTTCGATTTCGATTGCGGATGCACAGAATCAGGTCGACCAGTGGATTCAAACCATTGGCGTTCGGTATTTCGACGAGATGACCAATTTGGCTCAATTGGTCGAAGAGGTTGGCGAGGTCGCACGAATTCTCTCCCGCACCAAAGGGGAGCAATCGACCAAGCCGGGAGCGGTTTTGGGGGAGTTGTCCGATGAGTTGGCCGACGTGATGTTCGTCGTGATTTGCTTGGCCAATCAATCAGGCATTGATCTGACGGATGCGTTGAGTCGAAACCTCGAGAAGAAAACTCGTCGAGATGTGTCACGGCATCGCAACAATGCGAAGTTGGTTGGCGACGTGACTGATCAAAAATCGAAGCCGTCGGAATCCTCGTGAGCTTTTTGGAAATCCTGGCTCAGCCGTCGACGTGGCAGTTGGTGAGCATCCTTTGCTTGGGGATCTTTGTGCAAGCGGCCGCCGGTTTCGCCGGCGGTTTGGTGATCGTTCCGTTGCTGCTGTGGGCGGGTTACTCGATCCCTGAAGCCCAAACTTCGTTGTTGGTTGCGACCATCCCACAGAATTTATGGGGCGTGATTTCGTTTCGTGATTCGCTGGACAAGAAACGTCTCGTTGGGCCTGGGGCAGCTCGTTTATTGTTCTTGCCCGCTGGCGTGTTGACGCTGCAGTGGATGGAATCGTTTTCGATGGTGACACTGCGGCAAGTTGTTGGCGCTGCGGTGTTGATGGCCACGTTGACAACCATGTTGTTTCGGCCACGTCCGCGAGATCAGGTCGATCCAATTTGGGGATTCCTCGTGTTTCCACTCTCTGGTTTTCTGCAGGGTTTGGTTGGGATGGGCGGTCCACCGATGGTGCTTTGGGTCCAAGCTCATGACTGGGACACACGGCGAATGCGTGGTTTTTTATTCTCGATGTATTTGATCAGTTTGGCGCCGGGAATTGCTGTTCTGATTTGGTTCTTTGGGGCTCGCGTGATTCCCCCGGCGTTGATTGCCGCTGCTGCGATTCCTGTTTTGCTGTTGGTCACTTGGGTTGGATTGCAGGTTGGCACCGCCTTGGGAGCACAGCGTCTGCGTCGGGTCACAATGGCACTGTTGTTGCTGATGGGGGTGGCTGGTTTGGCGGCACCTTGGTTGTCACCTGCCTGATTCTTGGTCCGTGACTTTTTGCAGCAGCACCCCACGGTCAAGATGCCGGCGTTGTCATTCTTGATTCTGATTTCGGTGGTCTTGTTCAGCGAAGCGGTGGGGACGCCGATCAGCAAAGGCGACGTCTACTGCGCGATGGCGTTCTCGATGAAGGTTGAGTTCTTGAACCTGCGGATGATGAAAAAATCCGCTGTCCAGCACGCTTCGTGAGCGAGCGTTTCATTCGGGCGATCGGGCGTAAGGCTCGGTCACTCCCGTGTCACCTCGCCCCGCGACCAGAATTTGCGAAACGGTTGTTTTCGCGAAAGGTGGTTGGCGTTGGTTTGGCGAGATTCAGTCGCTTCATCGGTTTGCGAAGCGGTCGGCGGGTACTTGCTCATCGCTTGGAATGGCAGCGGCAACGTGGATTGACCCGACAAAGTGTTCAGGTCAGCGTCTTTGTCCCAGCCCACGCCGTGCAATACAAAATCGCGTTGTTGGGCACCGACGAGGGGTTCCTTGGGAACGGCGAAACGCAGGCGAATTTCATCGCCGCCGCTGATGACAACCATCGAGTCATCCCACTCGGTAATCAAGTCTCTGACTGGTCCGTACTTCGTGAGCGGTCCATCCAAAGGCGGCCAGCGGGGTGCGTCTTTGGCAGTTTGGTAGTCGTAGGTCTCTGGTTGTTTGGGCCCCGGATCGATCCGCCGTGAGAAACCATGCCAAGCCACCTCGGCAGACTGCAGTTGCAGCGGTTGGACATGAACCAGGTCGTTGAGACGTTTGATCTCGTCTGCGGTTCGAACGGAAACGGCAGCCGAGTCCCAGTAAATTTGGTTGGTGGTGCGGATTCGCACGCGAGCGTCGTCGCGGTTCACCCAATCGGTCACATCGATCACGATGGTTTTGTTCTTGCCACCGGGAAAACCGATGAACGGCGAAGCCATCTTCCAACCGGATTCTGAGGCTTCGTTGGGGACCCACAACGACGGTGGTTCGGGCGACGCAAGTTCAGGGTTCTGGTCAATTTGAATGTTCAGTGACGTGTCGGTTGGAAGGATCCAGCCATTGAGAACCAAGTGAATTTTTGCATCGCTAGAGGTCTCGTTGGAGACACGATCGCTGAGGTCCAGGTCGATCCAATGAGGCGGGCAGAGACCTTGTCGGTGGCGATGTTCGAACCCTTGCACGTGCGCTCCATCCGTTTCGCGAAGAAGCGAGGTGACGTCGGTTCCCGCGGTGTCGGTGGCATTCGAGATCGGACTCAATTCAGACCGGTCGAAGGCGTGGATCGTCGGTTCAGCGACCGATGGCGGGCCGACTTTTTCGTTGGTGAATACGACGACGTCTTGAGGGTGATCGATTGCGGACAAACCCAATTGATCGAAGTAGGCGACCTCCCAAAGTTCCTCGGTGATTCGCAGTTCGTAGGCCCCCTCTTTGGGAGCCAGGAATTTGCCTTCGACGAGCAGGTGTTCCCACGGACGATCGGGCACGACGACGCCGGGGGAAGTTTGCAGCCCCAGCGGTGCGGCCCACAAGCAATCGGTAACAAACTCAAATCGTTCCCCATTGAAGGCATACAGGTAAGGGCACGATCCCTTGAGCGTTTGTTCTTCTTCAATCATGACGCCCGGTTCAATCTTGGGGATCGACTGAGTCAGACCGTTCGGGAAGATAACTCGTAAGTTCCCTGGGCCGAGCAAACCATCGAGTCCAAAGTGCGTGGAAGGTTCGGTGACAATTCGTGATTGATAGTGCGGGCCAAACCGAAGTTCTAGAACCGAGCCCACGGCATAGTGATTGACGCGGCCGCTGTTGGCGTTGTTGTCATCGATGCCTTTGAAGCGAACCGCGACGGCTTTGCCTTCCAATTCGCTTGAGTTGGAAGCGACGGAAATCGAAGCTGAATCGGGAGCGTCCGATTCAGACCAGCCCACCAGATCAAGCCTCAAGTCGCCGTCGAAGTCGACCGCCGAACGAACGTGAACCGTATGCGAGGCAGTCTCGCCGTTCCACTTCAGTTCCTGTGGTGGGCCAAACTTTGCTGCGGAATCTTCCGAGTTTGACGTGGGCACTAGTTCGATCGCAGAGGAGGCCACTCCACCACGAATGCATTCGAAAAAACTGTCGTTGTCCAAATCGGCGACGACAAGTGAGCCTGTTTCGGATTTTGATGCCGGTGGTTCGCTTGCATTTGTCGGCCAAGAGAGTGGCGTGACGGCATCCACCCGCCAGACGCCAATGTCGCCGGTATGTGACAGCACGAGTTGGCCACCTTCAGGCGATCCCAGCACGATGTCCCAAGACACATTGCCATCGATGTCTTCGATGGCCAACGAATCAACGCCTGGCAAAACTGGGATGTCATCCAGGTAGGAAAATCGAAACTGCAAATGCAGCAAATTTTCGATCCATCCGACGCGGCCGGATTTTGGGTGGACCGTCACAACGTCAAGGTCCAAGTCACGATCCAAGTCAGCGATGGCGAACGCCACGGGGGGATCGTCTTGGTCCCACGAGGTCGCTTGTTGTTCATTGGTTGGCAGCGGGAAAAAGGTTCGGTTGCCTCGATTGATCAACAGTTCCCAACCGCGCTCGGTCGCCGCCATGATGTCGAGGTCACCATCGCCTTCGAAATCGCCGCTGATCATCGCGCGGACGTTTTCGAGCGTCTCCAGCCCCTCGGCGGTGTCTTTCTTCAATGCGTTGTCACCGGTTGCATCCGCGGTGCTGAAGTCTCTTCCGTCGACCACGACCAATTGAGCACCCGACTTACCGTATAGGACCAGGCTTCGAATCGTGTTGTGGCTTTGTGAGGTGGAGTTTTGCCGAAGTCTTCCAGGTGAACTGGAATCAACCATGAACAGATCTGCGACCATCATGCCGTTCCACTGCCCGTCCAATTCCAATGCCCCGTACTGTTTCCATTCATCATCACCTTGCATCCAAAGAACGACTTGCGTGGAGTCCTCGCGAGAATGCATTGAGACCAGGTCCATCTGAAGATCGAGATTGGCGTCGATGGGAACGAGATCGTTTGGCCGTTGTAGGTTTGCTTCCTCTGAATTTGCTGCTGCCTTGAGGTTCAACGTTTCGATGTCAAACGACAAGGAAGTCGACGCCGATGGGATGCGAGCTTGCTGGGACACTTCTGCTGACAGGCGGCGCAGCGAATCGAACTGAATCAAATCCAGCGGGTGCGGTGAGGCTCGGCGACGATCGGTTTTGATCAGCTCGGTCGAGTTGAGCAGGTTGAACCAGAGCATCATTTGGTTTTCGGCTGCTTCGAACTCTCTGGCTTCCACCGATGCCACGATTCCATCGACCAACTCACCAGGCGTCTTTCCAATGGGGGCGGTCTGTTGGCGAAGGGTGGGTTCGATCGACGCGGCGAGGGTTTGCGTTCGCCGAATCGCCTCCACGGCGGATTCTGATTGATTCGCGATTCCTAGTCTTGCGGCGCGAACTGCCAGATAAAGGTTGTTGGGTTGTTGATTGGATAGCTGTGTCAGCGCGGCTGCAGCGGGACGCATGATGGTGGGCGGAATCCCACGGATGGGATCTTCTAGAACATCAATGACTTGGGTCAGCGTCCCGGCTAAAAGGATTGAGTTTTTGGGGGCACCCTTGGTTTGGCCTGGGTTTTGGATCGCTTCGATCAACCGCCCGAAAACCTCCTTGCGAATGGACTGCGTCACGGAGCGTGGTAGCAGTTTGGCTTCGTTCAAATCGACGCGAGCGTTCATCCAAGTGGCGAGATTGGAATCGCCGCCAAGTTCAACATACTTTTCGATCAGACCACGAGTTTCGGAGAGCAATCCCGCGAGGCGTTGTCGAGCCGCCTGCTTTTCTTCTGGTTTTGCAGAAGCGTCGGTGGCGACAGCGGACAATTCGTCGATCGTCAGGGCTCGGTTCAGGGCCCGGTTCAAGGCGATCGAGAGGTCTTCCGGACGAGACTTGGAAAGTGATGCCCATGCCGTCTCGGCATCATCGGTTTCCAAGTTTTCCATCGATGCCAACGCAACGCGATTCAGGTCGAGGTTTTTCGACGCGACTTGCTGGGCTTCGCCGTCGACGCCTGCGACGATGTCGTCGTCAGCCAGATCGCCGGGAACGCGAGTGAACCAATAACTGAATCCGGCCAGCGACCCAAGGACGACGAGGGCGATCAGCCACACGCCGAAATTGGACTGATTGTTAGCCGGAGATTGATTGCCGGAAGGGGATTGAGACGAAGTCACCGATAGCATCCTTGAAGAACCAACTGACACGAGGTCGAGAGTGGATGCAGTCTAGCAAATGCGAGGAATTCGATGCGGGATGCAAAGGAATTGCTTTAACCTCGCAGTTCGATTCCAAGCGGCAAGGTGTCGCCGAAGACGGCTTGTTGTTCTTCGTGGTCGAGTTGGCCGCCATTTTTGACCAGTTCGATCCAGTGATCCGGGGCGCCGAGTCGATCCAGCAAGTTCAAGGCCCGGTCGCGTGTGGGTTGGTCAACGTCACGAAAACGATCGTCACAGCGTCGAGCCATCTGCGTGATGGCGAATGCGGCCGGTCGGCGGGTGGCGTCGTCCTTGGTTTCAAGTGATCGAGAATGAGAAAGTTTTTGGACCCAGTGCGAAATATCGGTGGCGGGGACGATCAAGTTCAGCGGCCCATATGCCAACACGCGAGACGCGAGGCGACCGAGTGTCCAAAACAAACTGGGGTACAGCGGTGCGGACTTTTTACGATCCAATGACTCCATGACCGCGGTTGCAAAACTGCGTTTTTGATCGATTGGAAGCAACTCCAGAGATCCGATGGTCCGCCAGGCTTCGTTGGCTTCGGCCATGTCTTGATTGGATGTTCCTGCCAGCAACCATTTGCCTAGCGAAGTGGCCAATTGGTTTTGTTGGCCCGCCGTCATCCCGCCCGCGATGCGTCGCCACATCACATAAGATTCGGCTCGGACTTGATGGTCCGGGTGGGCGATCTTTCCGTAGATCATTCGCCAGGTTTGAGAGGTCCGCCAGTCATCGACTGCGACGCCATATCCCGGCCGCAACGCGAAACCGGCGAGGTTCAGCCAGCGAGATTCGTGTGCGGGCGAGCGACGACGGTTGTCTTGGACCTCCATCAGCGTTTCCCACAGCTGACGCAGAAGTGCCGGTGGCCATTGATCGCGGGAGGTGCCCAGTTTGGTTTGCAGGCGTTTGGTCAATAGCGATGGTTTGAGTGATCCTTCCACGAACACTCGGGAGATCAATTGGCGACATTCATCGAGCGTTTCTTCGTCGATGATCCCAGCCGATTCGCCGGCGTAATCATGGGATTCTCGGTCGGTTTCCAGGGTCCCTCGAATGTCGAATTCCAGTCGCCATCGTTTGTCGTTCGAAACGCAGTACAGCCCGACGGTTCCAATCTCCGAGAGTTCGGATTCAATCACAATTTGCATCGTGGATTGGTCACGGCGTTTGCGATCCTTGAGGGCCGTTTGAATTGGCGGCAGCGCGGTCATGGTATTGGGATCGATGTCGACGACCTCACCCGGTCGGTCGGCCAAGCGAGTGCTGCTGACCCAAAGGGGGAAGCTGACCGGCACGCCGACTCGCAGGTCCATCGGGACTTGGTCGATGCGATAGGATTGTCCGGCTTGTGCGTCCGCTGGGATCACACAAACGGCTCGCGGTGGGCTCTGCTCGATCTGCATGAAGTAGGTCCGCGCCAGATTCGCTGCGATCCGAACGCCGTGTCCGCGACGCACCATCGCATAGTGGGCGGCACCTTGAGCAACGGCCAAATCCAAACGAGCGGATTCCAGAACAGCCGGTTCGGAAAACCACTTCGAAAGGGAGCCGACGACTCGTTTGCGAATCGCCGGCGCGGTCAGCACGCCTCCGTTGAAGAGCACCAAGTTGACTTGGTCGCTGTCCACGGAATCTGGGGCGTTTCCGGATTGGTCATCCAGGCCGGTTCGTCGATGCTCACGAAGGAACTCCGCGAGGTGTTTGGTGACGGCGGGATCGGCTGCGTAAGGCAGTCCAACCTCTTGAAATCCACTTTGTTGCGAGTCGACTTCCGAGGTCATCTCGACATCCGGAAAGAATCCGTCGAGCAACAAAGCATCGACTTCTTCCGCGGTCATTTCGACGCTGAGACCGCCACCAATCAGCGACGAACCTTCCCCGGGCAAGTGAATCGTTGTGCGTTCCGGTCGCGGTTCAGACAAGAACGTTTCTTTGGTTTGTCGAGCGGCCGCCAACAATTGTTGCCATTGCCGGGGTGACAGTGAACGTCCGAGTTTGGCCTCGGCCGCTTTCGCGACGGCCAAGTCCAAGTTGTCGCCGCCGAGGATCAAGTGTTTCCCCACCGCCACACGGTGGAACTGGACCACGTTGGATTGATCGTCTTTGTCCGCAGGGCGAACTCGAATGAGCGTCAAGTCGGTGGTGCCACCGCCAATGTCGCAGACGAGAATGAGCTGGCCGACTTGGACCAGTTCTTGCCATTCGTCACGGTGTCGATCCAGCCAAGCATAGAAGGCGGCTTGGGGTTCTTCGATCAATTGAATGCGAGGCAACCCTGCCATCTTCGCGGCGCGGATGGTGAGTTCACGTGCGACCTCATCGAACGAGGCGGGCAGCGTGATGACGATGTCTTGTTGTGACATCGGATGCTCAGGGTGCTCTGCGTCCCAGGCATCAACCAAATGTTTCAGGTAGCTAGCAGATGCATCTGCCGGGGAACGGCGAGGAACATCGTGGTCGCCATGCCAAGGCAACAAGTCCGCGGTGCGATCCACGCCTTCATGCGACAACCAACTTTTGGCCGAGGCAATCTGACGGCCGGGATGCAGTAATCCAGCCACGCGGGCATATTCCCCAACGCAGGATGCCAACCCATCGTCCGTTGGATTCAGCCATGTGTGTGCGTCGCTGCGGGTGAGTTTTTCCGATGGATGCAGCGTGTAATGGAAAGATGGCAGCGTGGGGCGGGACTCGGCTACGCCGAGATCGACCCATTGAGGAACTAAAAACGTGCGAACCGTGAAGTCCGCGCCGGCGCCACCTTCGTCGACTTTCGATTCGGATTCCGTTCCCGGTGTTTCTGTGTCAACGTACGCCAGCACACAATTGGTTGTGCCCAGGTCGATACCGATGCAGTAACGCGGCGGAAGCTGGTCGTCTGGCTCGGACGATGAGACCTTTGAGTTCATTCCGACTTCCTAGGACTCATCGTCTTGGCGAGCGTTGAATTCGAGTTTCCAACGTCGGTCACCCAGTTTGTCGTGGCACCAAAGTTCAAACATCCCCAATTCCGTCACGCGAGATTCGAACTGCACCGGGACGAAACTTTGGGACGATTCGTTTTCCGCTGCAGGCGAATTGGAATCACTGCCAGCGGATTGATGATGATCCAATGTCAGTTCGATGGGTTCACTCTCTTGCAATTCCGTTGGGCTCCAGCGATCCAGGCGATCGCCAGGTTTGTCGCTGGCCCGAGTTGTGGAAGAGAAAAATCGGAATCTTGCGGGGGTGCCGACAACGACGCCGACTTCTTGCCCGGGAACTTCCGCTTGGGTGCCTTCTTCCATGCCTTGGGCTGCCACGCAGACGGCACGCAGAGGTCGGGGAGCCCCTGGGATCGCCATGCCGGCGGTTTCAATGCCAATGTAAAACGCCTTGGCCGTGCCGCCACGAATTCGAATGCCGCCATTGGATTTGGTCCAGCCATAGTAGGTTGCACCGATGGCCACGGCATCATTCAAGTCATCCGTGGACGACAACGTTTGAACATCAGTGTCCGTCCAGGAGGAAAGGGTTGACTCCAGTCGTTCCCGCATCACTGGACTTCGGAACACGCCGCCGTTGAGCAGCAGATGCGTGACGGGGCCGTGGCTGTCACCATTGCCAGGTTCTCCTTTGCGATTCAGGACCGACTGATCCGATAGGAACGCTGCGATGTGTTTCGTGATCGCTGGATCGGACTCGTAAGGCAAGCCAACATCTTGGAAGCCGCTGGCCACGTTGGCTTGCGGACGATCCTGTGGGGAGCACTGCGGGAAGAACCCGTCGAGCAACAAGGTGGCCGCGTCGCTGCGTTTCATTTCAGTGGTGATCGTGCCTCCGATCAGTGAACTGCCGCGACCAAGAACTGAAATGGATTGGGAATCCGGGCCGTCATGGCTGAGCAACCGTTCCTTGGCATCGCGACAGGCATGCCAGAGCGACGTGCTTTGCCAAGGGTCCAGGTCATGGCCAGATTGACGGAACTGCTCAGCGGCTTGATAGGCCAGAGCAAGGTCCATGTTGTCGCCACCGACCAGCAAGTGATTCCCAACGGCGACACGTTGCAGTGCCAGTTCACCGTCTTCTTCTTGAACGCCGACGAGTGTTAGGTCGGTGGTTCCGCCGCCGACATCGACGACCAACAGGGTGTCTCCGTCGGAGAGCGATTTTCGCCAACCGCCGTCCGTGGAGGCAAGGTAGCGATACACTGCGGCCTGCGGTTCTTCTAGCAGAACAAAGTTCTCATTCAGGCCGGCACGAATGGCCGCGCGACGTGTCAATTCGCGAGCGGCAGGATCAAAGGAGGCGGGAACGGTCAGCACGACTTGTTGCTGATCGATGGGCGCGTCTGGGAACTGAGCCTGCCAAGCGGCCACCAAGTGACGCAGAAAAATGCCGGTGCATTCGACTGCCGAAACTCGCGGGATTTCGTCAGGCGATTGCCAAGGAAGAACTGGCGAATCTGGATCGACTTTGCGTTGGCACAACCAACTTTTGGCTGCCACGATGACTCGTTGCGGATTGTCCGCGGCTTGTTGCCGGGCGTAAACGCCCGCGACGCCTTCGGTCGAGGAAGGGAATCGAGCGTGTTCGTTGTGCACTTCCAACGCGTCGACTTCTTGATCACGCGGCAGATACAGAAACGACGGCAACGAGGTTCGGGACTCAACTTGGCCGGACGCGACGACCTGAGGGATCGGCAGGAGTTGGATATCGGGAGCATGGTCCGCCCCTTGGGTTTCCGCATCGGATTGGGGGGCGTAGGCGACCACACTGTTGGTCGTGCCCAGGTCGATCCCGATGCAATATTTTTGCTCGCTCATGATGATTCAGTTTTGCTCTGCGAGTTCAGCGAGGGCGTCGAGGACTTGTTGGTCGTGTCCGTCAACGCGAACGCGTTTCCAAACCTTGACCACTTTGCCGTTGGAGTCGATCAAATAGGTGGAGCGTTGGATGCCCATCGACTTTTTGCCGTAGAGGTTTTTCTCTCGATAGGCACCGTATTTCTCGCTCATGGCATGGTTTTCATCGACCAGCAACGGAAACGGCAATTCAAATTTTTCGCGAAAGTTGACATGGCTTTCGGCGGAATCCGTGCTGATGCCGAACAACTGGGCTCCAGCCGCCTGCAATTCGGCGTATCGATCTCGGAACGCACAGGCCTCTTTGGTGCATCCCGGCGTGTTGTCCTTGGGGTAGAAGAACAACACGACTGGAGAACCAGCCAGATCCTTCAATTTGACGGTTTGGCCGTCTTGGTCTTTGAGCGTGAAAGCGGGGGCCTTTTTGCCGGGGTCGATGAAATCAGCCATGATGAGACGCCCCAGTTGGGGGCATATGGATTGGGAGGAGGCGGATGGATCACCGCATTGTTTTCGATCGGTCAAGTTGTCGCCAGCGGGGGCGGTTGGGACAAAGCATTGGATTGGATCCGGAGCCGGAAATCACGCCAGAATCAATGGTTGGAAAGGCCATTGCCGGGTGCCCCACACAAATAAAGGCGTTACACTACGGGGCAATTCCGAGACGTGGGATTCCCCCACCCTTTTTCCATCTCCACTCGCATGAAAGTTGTTTGAACTTGTCTGATCAACCGACCTCTTCCTCCAACGACACCCCGTCAGCGGATCCCATGGCTCATCCCAGTCGGGCGATTCGGCCGCACGGATTGGAAGAAGCACGCAAACTAGCAACGGAGGCTGCTCGAGTCGCGTTGGACAACAACGGGCAAGACGTGATGGTCTTGAACGTGAGTGAGCAATCGGCTGAGTTTGATTTCTTTGTGATCGCCACGGGAACCAGTCGCCGTCAATTGCACGCTATTAGCGAGCAAACCGATGACGCGTTGGAAAAAGGCTTGGGTGACCATCGCCAAGGAATCGAGGGCTATCAGGAAAGCAGTTGGATCGTGCTGGATTATGGCAGCGTCGTGGTGCATTTGTTTGATGAAGAGACCCGCGAGTACTACGACCTCGAGTCTTTGTGGGCCGACGCCACGCCCATTCCGCTGGCGGATCTTGGTTTGACCCAGCGCTGAACCGCGCTTGGATGTCCCATTTCTTTTTCTTCTCCACCTCCTCTCCAGGTGTGTAGGTTCGATGCATCTCCCCAATCTTCTTCAGGCCCGTTTTGTCCAAGCCCTTGAGTCTTTGACCGACTCGCCAACCGATTTTGCGGGCATGATTCGCCCCGCGGCCGATCCCAAATTTGGCGATTATCAATCCAACGCCGCGATGCCCTTGGCGAAACAGGTTGGAAAATCGTCCCGCGAAGTGGCTGCGGAATTGGTCGACCAGCTCAAGGTGGATGACCTGTTTGAAGAGCCCGATGTGGCCGGGCCGGGCTTCATCAACTTGCGTTTAAAAGACTCGGTGCTGTTTGATTCAATTCAGCAAATGTTGTTGGACAAACGAGTGGGGGTCTCCAAGACCGCTTCTCCTAAGAAGGTGGTCGTGGATTTCTCGTCACCCAACGTGGCGAAACCCATGCACGTGGGCCACATTCGCAGCACCGTGATCGGCGATTGTTTGGCTCGCACGCTTCGCTTTTATGGTGAAGAGGTTATCACCGACAACCACTTGGGTGACTGGGGAACCCAGTTTGGGATCATCATTTACGGCTACCGTCACTTTGGTGATCCGGAAAAGGTGGCTGCGAACCCGGTGCCGGAACTGTCCTCGCTCTATCGGTTGACCAACCAACTGATTGAATATCAAAAGGCCAAGCAGTCTTTGGTGACCATTGAAGACAAGTTGACGGCTGCGACGCAGGATGCGGACGACGCAAAACTGGCGGCCGAGCAGGCGGAGTCGGATGAAACTCTCAAGCCCAAAGAGAAAAAGAAGCTGCGAAAGAATGCGGACGCGGCAGGGCGGCGGATCACTTCCATTGAGGCGGAGATCAAGTCTTTGCAAGACAAAGTCGCGGCCGTGGACAACGACCCGGTATTGTCCAAGTTGGCCGCAGAACATCCTGATGTGGATGTGGCGGTGTTGCGAGAAACAGCCAAATTGCATGAGGGCGATCAAGAAAACTTGGCATTGTGGAAAGATTTTTTGCCTCATTGCCAAGATGAAATCAACCGCATCTATGATCGACTGAATGTTCAGTTTGATCATACGCTCGGTGAAAGCTTCTATCACGACCGATTGGCGGGAGTCGTTGAAGAGCTCACAAAGCTGGGGTTGACCACCAAGAGTGACGGGGCCGTTTGTGTCTTTTTGGAAGGGTTTGACAGCCCCATGATCATTCAGAAACGCGATGGAGCGTTCCTGTATGCCACAACGGACCTGGCGACTCTTCAATACCGTCGCGACGAGTTTCAGCCGGACGAAATTCTCTATGTGGTGGATTCACGTCAGGGCGAACACTTCCGCAAGTTCTTTGCGATGGCGGATCCGCTCGGCATGGGAGATGTCCAGTTGGTGCATGTCAATTTCGGAACAGTGCTGGGCCCTGATGGCCGTCCCATGAAAACCCGTAGTGGTTCTTTGATTGGGCTGGAAAGTTTATTGAATGACGCGGTGGCTCGGGCCAAGGAGGTCGTTTGCAATCCAGACCGACTGGCGTCGATGGATCCCCCGATGGATGGAGAGGAACAACAACAGATTGCCGAAATCGTTGGCATTGGTGCGATCAAGTACGCGGATCTTTCGCATCATCGGACCAGCGACTACAAATTTGATGTCGATAAGATGGTTGCTCTTGAGGGCAATACTGCGACTTATGTGCAGTACTCTTACGCACGAACTCAAAGCATTTTGCGGCGTGCATCGGATGGCAAGAGTCTGCCCGAATTTGAACAAGAGATTGAGAGTGCCAGTGCAACTCAACCGATGAAATTCACCCACCCTAATGAGCGTTCTCTCGCCCTGATGCTGATGCGATTTGAAGAGGCGGTTGAGCTTGTTCGGTTGAATTATGCCCCCAACGCACTTTGCGACTATTTGTTTGAAACAGCGAAAAACTACTCTTCGTTCAATGAAAGTTGCCGCGTTCTTGGAAACGAAGACCTCGCTGTGATGCAGACACGATTGGCCCTCGTGGTTTTGACCGGTCGGGTACTCAAGAAGGGACTGTCGTTGTTAGGGATTGATGTCGCCGAACGTATGTAAGCGTTCGATGCTGGCTATGTTATCTAATTTATGTCAGTTATTGCTTTCGAAGCATTGACAGTACTTTTGTTTTTTATAACGTGTGGCGAAATAGAGTTTTCGAAACACACTTATGGAGTTAAACGTGGCCAAAAAATCTGGTGGACCCAACAAGTCGCAAGCGATCCGTGATTACTACGGAGCCAACCCCGATGCCAAGCCAATGGAAGTCGCGGCTGAATTGGGCAAGAAGGGAATTGTTGTCTCGCCTGCTTTCGTTAGCACCGTGAAGTCCACCACCATGGGCAAATCCGCGAAAAAATCGGCTCGCAAGTCGGCCAAGAAGTCGACCGCCAGCGCGAAGAAGAGCACCGGCGCGAAACGCGGCCGACCAGCCGGGAGCACGACCAAAGCCAGCAGCAACGAAGTTTCGTTGGATTCGCTTCTGCAAGTCAAGAAGATCGTGGAAGAAATGGGCAGCGTGCAGGATGCCAAGAACGCCTTGACCGCGCTTGAAAAATTGATGGGCTGATAGACGGCTGATATAGCCATCCGGAACGCGATAGCGTCCGGTTCGTTTCCTATGACCGTGAGCAAGTGCAGCGAACCAGTTTTCATTGGTTCGCTGTTTTTTTATGTGCAGACGTGTCTCTCCGTCAGCGTCAAGGACACTGAGGGTGAAGGGGTCGCTGAGGGTGAAGGGGGCTCCGTACAGACCTTGGCAGACCGATTATTTCGGGAAGTCGAGTATGCCATCCCAACCGGTTGGAGCAACTCGATGGTGTTGCAGGATCATCCGAAGCAAGACGTCTTTTGGGCGGTCCCAAGCGGGGAGTTCCAGAAGACGTTGGTAGGCGGAATCCCAGTCGCCGCTTGCAAATTCGTCCCAGCTCTTTTCGTAAGCGTCGATCTGAGTGTTCGTCAAAACTTGGTGTTGGCCGCTGGGGACGACTAACTGATGGACATCGATTGGTGTTTTCATTCCGGCGACCCGAACTCGTCCCAGTTTTCGAAGTCGGAACGCTGGGCTTTCTGGGGACGTGGTGGTCAAATCGAGCCAAGCTTGCAGTGCCTTGGCAGAGGCGTGGTCCATCAGGACTTCGACGCCGAAGTGTTTGGTCAGGCCTTCGAGTCGACTGGCCAGGTTCACGACGGGCCCAAAAGCAGTGACTTTGACTTGATCGACCGTGCCGATGCGTCCGGCGACGGCGGACCCGGATGCGATGCCGATACCACACCGGAATTCGGTCTGTCCGGAGGCATAATCCATTCGGATTCCAGCAGCCGCACGAGCGGCGGCCAGCACGCTGGCGACCAAGTTGGCAGACGCGGAGAGTGGTGGCGGGGTCTCGGGCAATTGCAATTCCAACGGCCAGCCCCAGAACCCCATTGCGGCATCCCCATGGAAGTCAGATCGGAAG
>NZ_JBICHO010000147.1:0-3267 GCF_043100905.1 Rhodopirellula sp. JB055
CCGTCTGCGAGTGCTTGTTCCGCTAACTTCCGCGACTCAACCACATCAATCGGCTTTCGCGTTTCAGCCGGAACAACAAAAGGCTGAGGAACCTCAGACTCATCCTCCATCAACGTGCCCGCGAGGGGACGAACGCTACCACCCGCCACATCGGAAGTCTCCGTCGCCGCTGGGAGCGTGGGTTGAGGTTTCGATTCACACGCGACCAACCATCCAAATAGGCCAACAACCGAGAAGATCGCCCATCGTCGACTCAACGTTCGTCGCGAATCACTACTCGTCATGGATTCGAATCCAATGATCATGGAAGACCATGCCTTGTTCGACCGTGATGGCAGGCATGTGGCACTTCACGCAGCCTCCTTCAGGGGAGACGGAACAATTCACATGAGACTCAACGTGAGGTTGGTGACAAGATTGACAGTCTTGATCGTAATCCGCTTTCGATTTCAATCGCGCGTCTTGATGTGGATTGTGACAACTCGAACACATCATCAATCGATTCGATTTCAAATAGCAAGCACTGCGAAGCAATCCAATTGGCTGAAGCCGCAATAGTTCGCTGGAGTAGTTCCTGAGTTTCTTTGGAGAAACATGGCGAGGCAAACGGTGACACGACCCGCACAACTGGAGTTCAGATTCAAGATCCCAATCCGAACGCCCAACGGAAAACGCTGGTGGAGAGTCGGTCAGCCGAGCCAAACGAACATGTTCACTACCAGGACCGTGGCATTTTTCGCAATCAACATTGGGAACTAGATCCACGAGTTTGTGATCCATCACTTTTCCCGATGTCGTATGACACTCGATGCATGATTCCATCTTTTCACCATGGATGCGTTCACCAAAACAATCCATGGGTTCTGCGGGTTGTTTGTCCGTGTGACCAGGGGTCAGACCAAAGGTGCCGTTTCGGGACGGGCTCTCGACGGGGTTATTGGACACATCCTCTTCCCGGTTTGGATACCACGAAACACGATGTTCCATCCCGAAAGAACTCTCGGCAGTCTCTGGCACGATTGAAAACAAGGTGATCGCATTCCGTCCTGACCCCAGAGCAAACGGGAATGTCATCGACCGCAGCCCAGCAGCAGGTTGATCCGAAGCCTGATGCACGACCAAACCATCGTCGGACGATTCGTATTGGAACAACCCATGCTGCTCGCCTGCATCCACTACTTTTCCCTTAAACAAATCCCTGATCGTTGAATCGGTCGTGGATGCAAACGTGGAGGCATGGCCTGATGTCTGGTGCATTTCGAAATTGGTACGGTGACACTCCGCACACACGGCTTTGCCCACCAAAGTGGGCAAAGCCTCAGAGTGCATGACCTCCGGAAACGCCGGACTTTGGCCCGAAGTTGTCAACATACAAATGGATTGGAGAAACCCGCCAACAACCAATGCGACCAGCACCCAAACCATCCATCCGATTCGCTGTCGACAAATTTGCATGTTGACGGTCCTCGCAAATCAGCGCATCGACTTTTCAAGTTCCTTTGCGTATTCCTCCTCAGTCATTTCACCACCGGGAACTTCTGTTGAAGAATTATCAGCGGGTGGTGCCACCACGGAACCATTGGAATCGTCGCATCCCACCACCGCTCCGAACAACAGACATCCGGAGAAAATGAAAATGATCAGCTTTTTCGTCATAGGAAAAATCCTCATGTATCTAGGTTTGTTGAATGATTCCAGTTCGAGCTTGCTCGTTTGGAAGAAAAGCGAACGCCCAACCGTGTGTTGAGCCACAACTGGATGAATCGAGTGCATATCTCCAACGACATCCAATGCGACGTCGTTAGGTTCTGGATCAGAACTCGGAAATGGTTTCCTTACTGGCCCGGGTTCCTAACGCTCCCCAAACTCCGTATGGACTCGCTCCACCAGGTTTATTGGTAGAACTGATCATTGGTGCACTTTGGTTTCCCGATTCGATGGAATCACTGATGAACTTGACTGCTCCATCACCCATCAGCACATGACATCCACCTTGATGGTGGCTGCTCGGCGAGAACGTTCCGGGGTGATCGGCCCAGTGGCCAATGCACAGCTCACTGTTGGGTGGACGGACTGTGAACACACCAGAGATTGATAACCGAAACGCCGATGCCCAGCTCATTCCACGACCGTTTGTTTCCGCGTTGACAACGGCAACTGGTGGCGTGCAGTGACTGGCGCCGGCCGGGCACCAAAACTGAGGCCGCTCTGGATCAATTTCATTCGCTTCGACACAATGCAAAGGGTTATTGGTCACATGGGAATCAGAACCACCTGCGTCCCATGACAACGATCCCTTGACCGCTCGATCACCTAAATTGGATACGATCTCGCCCATCGCAATCGTGTTGGATAAACCATCCAGCACATCACGAAACTTGAAGAATGAATAGGGCGCGAAGTAGCCACGGTGAGCAGCTTTCGCTTTCACAACATTCCCCGTGTTGGTGCTCGGCTGAAACGTTCGAAGGTCGTAATGCAGTTGCTGTTGAATTTGCGGGGAGTCCCCCAAACATGGTCCGTAGTTGGTTCGCCCACGTCCTGGTAAACCGACTCCCGGATCGCTGGGACAACGCAGCATCGCGATCTCGGTTTGCCACGGAATGTAGCCGGGGTTGGTGGAATATGCCTTGGGGCTTGGCCCCATCGCAGGCCAAAATCCCAGTGGAGCGGGCGGTGCTGCTCCGGTTACTGTTTCGTAGCTGCGGTTTGAGATTTGCTCCCACAAACCCTGCTGTTCAAAGTAAGGCGTCAAAGCAACCATGACGCTCAAACTTTTTCGGTTGGCAGTGTTGCAAGCACGCCACCAATCCGACGGAGTCTCAACTCCTGGCCCCGTTCCGCCACCATGCGGCGGCAACTGGTTGTAAGCAGCATGGTAGTTGTGAATCGCCAAACCGAGCTGCTTGAAATTATTGCTGCAGCTCATTCGACGCGCCGCTTCCCGAGCCGCCTGAACCGCCGGCAAATACAAGCCGACCAGAACGCCAATGATGGCGATCACCACCAGCAGCTCCACTAGCGTGAATGCAACCCTCGTTGAATCTCTCCTGTGCCCAATCATGGTTCTCTCGTTTCTCTCTTGCGAAATGAATTCGAAAAGACGGTCGGTGGACACCTCCACCCCCCGTTCAAACGTATAGAGATCCTAAGGCTGCGAGTTGAGCACTATCAAGCAATTTTTGAGCTGGCAAAAACAAAAAATGCGAATTACTCTCAATTGCTAGCGTCACCCGATTCGTCCCAAAACACCATTAATGGACCATT
>NZ_JBICHO010000148.1:0-25687 GCF_043100905.1 Rhodopirellula sp. JB055
GTGGTGTTTTCGTGGGGTTGGCCCCCCCCCGCGGGGCCTCTTTTTTGGCCCGTTTTCAACTCAATATTTTTCTGTGGGGGCCCCCCCCCCCCCTCGACTCGCAGTTCTTCGATTGGGACGCCGGAATCCTTTCGCATTGCATCCAGCACATCGGCGACTTGAAACGCAATGCCTTCAAGTGCAGCGCGAGCGATGTGGGCCTTGGTGGTTCCGCGGGTCAAACCCACGAGAATCCCACGTGCGTAGGAATCCCAGTGTGGCGCGCCGAGACCAGCAAAGGCTGGAACGAGATATACGCCGTCTGTGTCGTCGACACTGGATGCCAGCGACTCAACTTCCGAGGAAGAATCGATAATCCCCAGCCCGTCTCGCAACCACTGCACAATCGCACCAGCGATGAAGATGCTGCCCTCAAACGCATACTGTTTTCTGTCGCGATTCCAACAAGCGACCGTTGTCAACAAACGCGAGGGTGAAGGGGAAGGTGTTTCGCCGATGTTCATCAGCATGAAACAACCGGTGCCGTAAGTGTTCTTGGCCATTCCAGGTTTGGTGCAGTTCTGGCCAAACAGAGCTGACTGCTGGTCACCGGCCGCACCGCCCAGTGGAATGGATTTGCCAAACAAAGAAGGTTCCGTTTCCCCAAACACGTGGCTGGAAGGATGAACTTCTGGAAGCAAGGCTTTGGGAACACCGAACAACTCGAGCAGTTCCTCATCCCACTTGCCCGTGTGGATGTTCCACAGCATCGTTCGAGACGCGTTGGTGACATCGGTCGCGTGGACTTTCCCGCCCGTTAGTTTCCAAAACAACCAACTGTCGATGGTTCCAAACGCGAGTTCTCCTTTTTCGGCTCGCTCTCTTGCGCCCGGCACGTGCTTGATGATCCAGCTCAATTTCGTCGCGCAGAAGTACGCGTCGATGACCAGTCCCGACTAGCTTTGGACCAATTCGGACTGGCCCGCTTCGCGAAGAACATCGCAATCGGGCGCGGTTCGTCGATCTTGACAAACGATCGCGTTGTGGTTCGGTTCGCCGGTGGTCCGGTCCCACACCAAAGTGGTTTCGCGCTGATTGGTGATTCCGATGGCATGCACGTCCGACGCGTCCATGTCGTGCTGCTGAAGCACTTCCTGAGCAACCGCCAATTGCGTTTGCCAAATCTCATTCGCGTCGTGTTCCACCCACCCTGGTTTGGGGTAGAACTGAGTGAATTCCTTTTGCGTCATTCCGATGATCGATCCATCGTGAGCAAACAAGATCGCTCGACAACTTGTTGTTCCTTGATCCAGTGCCAAAATTGCCTTCATCGAAAGTTTCCGCCCAGTGGATTCGTGGTCATGGATGCCTGTCGCTTTGTGATTCTAACGGATTCGCTATCAGTTCAATGCCCGTTGCAGTGCACAGTCCGCTAGACTGGAGTCATGGTGTCGAATTCGCGGGCTCTAGTGGACCGAGGTGTGACGATGTCGAAGATCCAAAGAATGGCAGAATCGGTTTTGCCAGCCGCTTGGTTTGTTCGTGTCCGTGATTCGTCGAAAAGGTGGATGATCCGTTGTCCACAGTGCCACCGAGAGCAGTCGGTTTGGGACGTCGGCGGAATCCGTTGCGGGGCAGCTTCAGTTGGAAAGCGGATTCCCGCCCACTGCGAATACTGCGGCAACGTGAACGCGAGCTTGTACTACCAAGACGATGAATGAAGTCTGTTGGTGACATCGCTCAATTCCGTGTCATACGCGGCAACGGACAGATGCAATCCGACGCAGACGATCTAATTTCTGCGTCGCTCGACCTCTCCCCAAACTTCGTTTCGGGAGAGGTGCATCATAGTGAAACCCGCTAAAACGCCGCCTCGATCAACTGCACACCTTCGTTGTGCTCAGTGATTCAAGTCGTTGGCTCGGAGATCGGCCAGTTTTTCAGTCAACCGTGACTTCATGTCTGCGACGACGTTGGCGTGATCAGGCAAATTCGCGAGGTTGTTGAACTGCTTGGGATCCTTCTGCATGTCGAACAGTTCGATTCCGCCGGACGCATCTTCTTTGTACTGAATGAATGCCCAGCGATCCGTTCGCAAAAGAAACCCTTTGCGCATCGGAGCAACACAGAATGCTGCGTCGCGAACGGAGTGCGTTGGATCGTCCAGCATCTCGGAAATGTCTTTGCCTTGGACATGCTGCGGAACCTGCAAATCGCAAAGGTTTGCCAGAGTTGGGTACAGGTCCAACATCTCCACCAGGCTGTCGCAGACGCCGGGCAATTTACCGGGAACTTTGATGATCAAAGGAACTTGCGAGGATTCGTCTCTGAGCGAAACCTTGGCCCAGAAGTCGTGTTCGCCCAAGTGGTAGCCATGGTCACTGGTGAAAACAACGATCGTGTTCTCTTCTTGCCCTGATTCTCGAAGTGCTGCCAGCACTTTGCCGACTTGGGCATCCATGTATGCGACGGACGCGTAGTAGCCGCCGACGGCTTTACGTTGTCGGCGAAGGTCCATCTTCATGTTGCGGCTGGTTTTGTAGTTGATGCCCAACGTGGGGATGTCATCCCAGTCGTCGTCAACACGTTCTGGCAAAGAAAGCTTTTCAAACGGTTTGAACGGCGGAAAGTAGGTTGCGGGAGCGACAAAGGGAACGTGAGGGCGCACAAACCCAACGCCCAACCAAAATGGTTGTTCACGCCTTTTACGGATCAGTTCCGAGGCCTTCGCCGCGGTTTTTCCGTCCGAGTGAACGTCGTCTCCACCGTCCGCTTCAACGACCACAAACGTGTTGCCTCCAACAACCGGGCGAGTTCCGTCAGGGTTGTTCTCCAGTGTTTCGCCATCACCTGCTGCTTTCCATTCGGGGCCTTGGCTGTTGAAACGTTCCGTCCAAGAAATCGGGTCATCGGAACCGTCACCGCCAGATTCGATTCCGCCAGGCACGCCCATGTGATAGATCTTGCTCACGCGGGCGGTGTAATAGCCCTGGTCTTTAAAACACTGCGGCCAAGTCTGTCGATCACCAATCTGCGGACGAGGGCTCTTGTACCCCAGCACACCGGTAGCATGGGGATAGTAACCCGACAAGAACGACGCTCGAGAGGGGCCGCAATAGGTCGCTTGGCAATAGGCCCGTGTGAATCGAGTTCCTTCGGCGGCCAACGAGTCAATGTTGGGAGTCTGGCAAACTTGGTTTCCGTAGCAAGAGAGCGCTGTGGAGGTGAGGTCGTCCGAGATGATGAACAAAACGTTCATCGGCTGCTTGGCGGTGGTCTGCCCGCCGACGGCAAGTTGCATTGGGGCGACCAGAATCAGCGACAGCATCCAAAGACGCATGGGAGTTTCCTCTGCTAGCGGAAAGAAAATCAACGGGCGTCGCAATCGTAAGCCGATTCAGCGATGGACGTTTCTCAGTGCGGCGGGGCTGAACGAAAGCGGATCAATCTTTGGAGCAGATGCCGCGGTAGTACTCGATGCTTTGCCGCAGTCCTTCGGTCATGTCCACGGTTGGTTCAAACCCGAGTCGCGAGCGGATTTGGTTGGTGTCCGCTAATGAATCACGAACGTCACCGGCACGTGGCGGTTCATGAATCGGTTGAATATCGCCCTGCAGCAAGTCGCGAAGCGTGTCGAGCAACTCCAGCAACGTGGTGCGTTGCCCCCGACCCACATTGAAGGTTCCGCCCGCCGCGTCCTTGACCGTCGCTGCCAGCATATTCGCGTTGGCAACATCTCGCACAAACACGAAGTCTCTGGATTGCTGGCCATCCCCGTAGATGATGGGACGTTCGCCGCTGAGAATCATCGAGACGAAACGCGGAATCACGGCGCTGTATTCGCTTTGTGGATCCTGTCTTGGACCGAACACATTGAAGTAGCGGAGCACGACCGTTTCGATTGGGAATTCACGCTGAAAGACTTGGCAATAGTTTTCCGACGACAGCTTTGCCGCTGCGTAAGGCGACAAGGGGGCAGGCATGTCGTCCTCTCGCTTGGCAACGTAGGGCGAGTTCCCGTACACCGCACTGGTCGACGAGAGCACGAATCGTTTGGCTCCTGCAGCAGCGCCTGCGGCCAGCAACTCGACGGTGCTGGTGGTCGTCCATTCGTGGCACAAGCCCGGTTCTCGCATGCTGCGTGGAACGCTGGCCATCGCGGCAAAGTGGAAGATATGATCGACGTCCTCGACGGCCTTCTGGACGCAACTGCGATCAGCGGCATCACCCTCGATGAACGTCAAATGATTCTGATTTGGCCCCGCCAGAAAGGGTTCCAAATTGTGACGAAAGCCCGTGCTGAGATTGTCAAGGGCCACGACATGGGCGCCTGCATCGAGCAAGCGTTCCGCCATCTGCGAGCCGATGAATCCTGCTGCGCCCGTGACCAAGCAACGCGTTCCAGCGAGTTCTTCGATTGCGGTTTCAAGCGTGGACGACATAGCACAACAGGCCGGTAGCGTTGGAAAACGAAGCGGCGTCCGGCCTGAAGGATGGGCGAATCTTTCCTTGATTCAGCCAGTCACGACGGTCGCTTTTGTGTGAGCAGACCGGTTATGGAAACGTTGTCAATGCATCGCTTTGCGATGTGCACGTTGAGGGCAGATCGTGATCAGCCCTGCAGGTTCAATCCGCCGTTGTCCGAAAGCACTTCCGCGATGCGTTTGTTGGACGCTGATTTGTCGGATCCTTCTTGAGCACAAACCATTCGCCAGGTTTCAGCTTCGGTTTCTAAAACCAATCGAATTTCATCGATCATCGATGAATCGCCATTCTTTTCGGCCGCAATCAGGTGTTGGCACAAGAACACGTAAAGATCGGAAACGGTCCGGCAGACTTCGACGGACTTGTCAGTAACTCCGGAGAGCAATTCCGACAACAATTCGAGCAGTTTCAGTGAATACTCGTTCGTCCCGCGTTTCCCAGGCTGGGAATTCCAGTGATGGGCCAAGTGACGCGAGACTTCGACGGCTCGCTCAATCAACATCAGACGCAATCGCGCTGGCGAAGCCGTTTGCACCATGGATTCGAGGTACGCATCGCCGCTGCGCCGACCGAAATTTTCCACGCCTTCGCTGAGTGGCTTCGGTCCGGTCGGAAGTGGCGTCGATTGGGACGACATTTCGCTCGTGCCGTTTTGCGGGTCGATCGATGTCACTGAAGAAGATTCGTCGCCCACATGATTCATTGGGGGTGGGAAGAAGGAGTCTGCCGTGTTGTACATCGGGTTTCCGGTTGCGGGAATTGGAAACTGGCACGCAGGATGATTTCCGGCATGCAGCGTATCAGTTATCGACTTGAATACGTTGATTCTTCATCGAAAGACATCGGGTGGGGCACAGTCAGACCGAAACACAACGAACCGCTTCCCTCGTCAAAAGAAAGAAATTCGTTGCTGCGTTATTCGTCTAGTTGAAGATGCGCGATGAATAGCGACGCGGCCCGGGAAAGTTGTGCAATCGGTCCAGGTTTACATTTGTCAATTCGCATAACCCAACCTCACCAGCGAGGCTCCAAGAGGGACTGCAAAATCGAATGTGTTCTGTGACGACAGCAAAAAAGCAGAAACGAACCGTGGTTCGCTCCTGCTTTCGTTTTTGCTTGAATGTTTTGGGCTGGCCTGCCATCAAAGTGGCAGGTCAAGCCGAAGAGTTGATTAACCCAGCAACGACAACACGTTTCGTGGGTTTTGGTTGGCCAGCGATAGCACGTTGGTACCGGACTGAACCAGGATCTGAGCACGAGTCAAGTTGGCCGATTCTTGTGCGAAGTCGGCGTCACGGATCGAGCTTTCAGCTTCTTGCAGGTTGGCTTTGGTTTCGTTGAGTGATACCAAGTTGCTTTCCAGGGTCGTGCTTTGGAACGAACCGAGACGACCACGCAAGCCAACGACCTTGCCGATGACTTCATCGATGACCTTGGCGGCTCCTTCGACGTCGTTGGTCAGGCTTTTGGATTGGCCGCTGCCCAACTCGTAAAGACGACCGGACGCACCGCCCAACTTACCAGTTGAAACGCTGCCAATGCCGAGGCTCGCTTGTTGCGTGCTGGTCACGTCTGGACCCAGTTGGAACGTTGCTCCACCACCGGTGATGCTGAAGCTGAAGTTCGTCGAGCTTCCGTCGTCAACCGTCAAGCTCAAGTCCAATGAGCTGGTGTTGATCGACAGGCTGTTTCCGTTGCCGTTGGCGGTCACACCGTTGACGGTGGCAACGATGTCGGCACCGGTCGAACGCACGTTGTCCAGGCTCGCTTCAAACGTTCCACCATCACCTTCGCTGATGACGTCGATGTTGACCAATGCATCGCTACCGTAGGTCGTTGACGTGAACTCCAAACCGTTCGTGGCATCGGCTTCGACGCCGGTGCTGTCAGACACCAAGTTGATCGCGGCAGCAATTTGATCCTTGCTGGTGCCGGCACCGAAATTGAACGTCTCGGCTCCGTTCTCGCCGTTGAGCTGGAAGACCAAGTCAGCGTTCAGGACTTCGCCACCCGTGTTCCCGGTGTCCAAGCTGTCGATGCCATCGGTGATGTCGACTTGAGCGTCTGCGTTGGCAGTCACGTTGAAGGCTTGTTCGCCATCAATTTGGACCGCTTCGATTGCTGTTGCGAGAGCGGATGCGTCTTGAGGAGCACTGCTGTCGACGGTAACCGTCAGCACCTTTTGCTCTTCATCGTACGAAGCTTCGTTCGCAGCACCGGATACAAAGTTGATCGAAACGTTGTTGAAGTCCGACCCCAGCGACGCGGCATCAATCTGCAGTGCGGCTCCATTGGTGTCGACCGTCGCTGCGGTTGCGGCGGCTGGGGTACCGGCCCCCGTGGAACCTGTCGCGACAAAACCTTCAAGGGAGTTGATCGCTGCCTGCACCACATCGGCGTCGACGTCCGCATCGACTTCACCTGGATTCGCTGAATCTCCATCGAAGTTGCCACTGATCGTCAGCACGCCGGTATCGGCATCGAACGAAGCGGAGCCTGCCCCGCTTGCTGTCTTGTCATTGTCAATGACGATGCTGGTCAAACCTTCACCGGTGATGTCGATGGTTTCACCACCGATATTCTGGGCGGCTGTTCCAACATCAGGTGTACTCGCCGTTGCATTTGCAGCCGTGGTGAATCCCGAATCGCTGGCGGTTGCACTGGCTTGCGTTGCAGCCGAGTTGATGACCACTTCCACGTCGATTTGACCGGTTGTGCCGAGGTTGGCTTGATCAATCGAGATGTCGCTGAGGCTGCTCACGCTGTTTGCGGTGCTGACAAAGTCTTGCGAACCGTCGAGCAACTTCCGACCTTGGAAGGTCGTCGTTTGTGCGATTCGGTTGATGGCTTCGAGCGAGCTGTCGATCTGCAACTGGTTAGCGGCGATTTCTTCGTTGCTCAAGGCACCCGAGTTGGCTGCTTCGACGACCAAGCCACGGACGTCGTTGAGCAAGTTGCTGACTTGGCCCAGTGCGCTGTCGGCGGTACTGATGATCTGACTAGCACGTTGCGTGTTGCTGATCGATTTGGTGAGACCGGTGATTTCGCTACGAAGTGCTTCACTAGCCAGCAACCCGGCGGGGTCGTCGCTACCCGAGTTGATCCGAAGACCGGTGCTCAAGCGAGTCAAAGATGTTTGCAAGTCACTGTTGCTGCTTTGGAGACGGTTTTGTGCGACCAAAGAAGAAACGTTGGTGTTGATCCGAGTCATGTTATTTATCCCAAAGATGGGTTGATGTTGAGTAGAAGGGGCCAACCAGTGGGGTGCCGAAGCAACGGAGTGACCCTGGACGAAAAGCACTTGGCTCTGCATCCACCTCAAACATGGGCCGCGTTTTGAGAACGTGCGTTGGGTGCAACCCCAAATTCGTTGGCCCCTAGAAAATCCCCTGCCTGCTACCGGCACAACCGGAACAATCCGAGATCCTCATCATGGAAGCCGCCGAGGGGCTGCGATATCATGCAGGAGTCGAGCCTGAAAACTCGGCCCATGCGAACCCTTTGATTCGCGTGATTCCTGGATCCTTTCGGCGAATTTTTTCATGACCGTCCAAATGCAACTCGCTCGGATCATCATTTCCGAGCTAACCGACAATCAAGTCATTTATCTCAAGGAAGTCGACGGCACTCGCCAATTCCCGATCATGATTGGCATTTTCGAAGCGACCAACATCGATCGACGGGTGAAAAACGACTACGTGCCCCCCCGTCCATTAACGCACGATTTGATCGTCAACGTCGCTGAATCACTCGACGCGACCATCGAACAGGTCGTGATCAGCGATTTGTCGGAGCACACGTACTTCGCTCAACTGCATCTGAGAACCAACAGCGGTGAACTGATCGAAGTCGATGCCCGACCAAGCGACGCGATCGCGGTCGCCGTCACATTCGATCCGCCGTTGCCAATTTTTGTCTCCGAAGAGGTCCTCGATGGAGTCACGGGGCCCAACAACGATTGACCGAATTGTCATTCAAAATGAATGGCTTTGACTTGCATATCCGCCCCCGTCCGCACCTTGATCCAGGCCCCACGTTGCAAACGTTTTCGACCATTGATTCCATGCGAACATGGTGTCGCCAACAATCCCTCGAACAACGAACCATCGGTTTGGTGCCAACGATGGGGGCGCTACACGATGGACATCTGTTTCTGGTTGAAGCGGCCAAGCAACGTTGCGACCACTGCGTCACTAGCATCTTCGTCAACCCAACTCAGTTCGCCGCTCACGAAGACCTGGATCTCTACCCGCGTCCGCTCGATGAGGACCTTGCGAAGCTCGAACGGGCGGGCGTCGAGGCCGTTTTTTTGCCATCGGCAGAAGAGATGTACCCGCAACAAGAAGGGCAGACCGCGACAACGGTGCAGCCTTCCTCCGTCGCATTGCCGCTGGAAGGCGTCCACCGGCCGGAACATTTTGTCGGTGTTGCGACGGTGGTGCTGAAACTGTTCCAGGCCGCTCCGTCAGACTTCGCATTCTTCGGCCGCAAAGACTTTCAACAGCTCTGTGTGATCGAGCACATGGTGCGAGACCTGAATTTGCCGACGCGGATTGTGCCCTGCGAAATCGTCCGCGAACCAGACGGTTTGGCGATGAGCAGCCGCAATCGATATCTCTCCGAGGGCGAACGTGAGCGAGCGTTATGTTTGTCTCGGTCCCTTAACAAAGTGGAACATGCATTTCGTGAAGGCGAACGCGACACAAAACGGCTCGAATCGATCCTTGCGGCGCATTTGTCCGATTGTGACAGCGTTGATTACGCTGTGGTGGTAGATCGAGAGAGCTTGCTGCCGATGCCTCAGGTCATGCAAAACGCAGTCGCGCTGATTGCGGCTCGGATTGGATCGACTCGATTGATTGACAACCGCGAACTGCAGGTCGATTGAACCCGAGCCAGCAGGCACGTGTACGCCATCGCATTCCGCGTAAAACGCATGTCCTGAATTGTCGCTGGGCGGCTCCAATGAGTCGCCGATTTCTGCAAACATTGCGGCTGCCTGAACCGAGCCAGCGGTTAGAGTTGCCCGTGCACAGACGCGCGACGTTGGAACTTGGCTTGACGACGAAGCCACTGGACTGTTCCGTTTTCGCAACTTGGTTGCATTTTTGACTTCTAACCGACGACGGTTTTCTGAAAACGGCTTGATTGATGATTCAACGCATATTGGTAACGGGCGGCGCGGGCTTTTTGGGTTCGCATTTGTGTGAGCGATTGGTGAGCGATGGTCACGATGTGATTTGCTTGGACAATTTTTTCACCAGTCAAAAATCCAACGTCGTGCACCTGCTCGACAAGCCGAACTTTGAACTGATTCGGCACGACATCACTCTGCCGATTCATCTGGAGGTCGACCAGATCTACAACATGGCCTGTCCCGCCGCTCCAGGACACTACCAATTCAATCCCATCAAAACGATCAAAACCAGTGTGATGGGGTCGATCAACATGCTTGGGATTGCCAAGCGATGTGGGGCCAGGATTTTGCAGGCCAGCACGAGCGAAGTGTACGGCGACCCCGAACAACACCCGCAAACGGAATCTTACCGTGGCAGCGTCAATCCGATCGGGATTCGGGCGTGCTACGACGAAGGCAAACGCGTCGCCGAAACTTTGTTCATGGACTACCACCGCAGCAACCGCGTGGATGTCCGGATTGTTCGGATCTTCAACACCTACGGTCCGCGGATGCACCCCTTTGACGGACGCGTTGTCGCGAACTTCATCCGCCAAGCGTTGGCGGGAGATGACATCACCATCTTTGGTGACGGTTCGCAAACCCGGTCCTTCTGTTACCGAGATGACTTGGTGGACGTGATCATCCGGATGATGAACTGCGATGGGTTCATCGGGCCAGTGAATATCGGCAACCCACACGAGTTCACGATTCGACAGCTTGCGGAAAAAACGATCGAACTGACTGGATCGAGCAGCAAACTGATCGAAGCGCCGTTGCCATCGGACGATCCGACGCGACGTCGTCCGGACATTTCACTGGCCAAGGAAAAACTCGGTTGGGAACCAAAGATCGAGTTGGACCAAGGGCTGCAGCACACAATTGATTGGTTCAAAACAATTGACTTGGGTGACTACCGTCCGCCAACTCCCAACTTCAGTTGAACGTAGGCCGATCTTGCAAATCGCATCCCGCGATCTGATTGAGCGGACGCACAATCCGCAGCACATCAGAACAAATTCGCGGGTTCCGCTCGAATCAATTTGCGAATCGCGATCAGTCCGGCTGCATTGCACATCAGCAATGACAACCCCGCAACTAGCAGCAACCACGTGAAGGTCATGCGGATCGGGATGCCCGCGAGCGCTGACGTGATGGCGTAGAGCAAAAGCGCAGCCAGGACGGATGGCGGAAAGGCAATCGTTGCGAGCAGAGTCGACTGGGTTAGCAACGTTTTGATCAGAAACCCCGTCCCGTACCCCATCGCTTTAAGCGTCGCGTATTCACTGAGGTGGGCTTGCACATCAGAAGCCAAAATCATGTAGCTGATCACGCCGCCCACCACGACGGCCAACGCCACGCCCATTGCGAAGATCATTCCAATGGGTGTCTGGGTGTACCATCGCCAACGTTCTGCCGTTTTGGCTTCGTCGATCGTCATCACGGTGGCACTGGACGCGGGCCCGGCGAGCGAATTCAAACGCCCGGCAACCATATGGCGTCCTCTTTCTTGAGTCACGCCTTGATTCAAACGAATCAGCAACAGCGAAACCTGGTCGTCGCTACTGCCCGGAACAAGCTTTCGAAACGTCTCCCGCGTGCATAGCAACGCTCCGTTCGCGGCCAATCCGGTGCCCAAATGGAACGTGCCCACGATTTTCGCGGGCGTGCCGAAAACATCCGCAACGGTTCCGATGTCTTCTGGTCCAAAGTTTTCACCGTTTTGTGGCCCGAAATCAGCTTTGGTGGCATCGTCAACCAAGACAGCTCCGGCGACCGACAACTCACGCCGTACCTCCCTTGTCAATTCCGGCAGGTCAAACGCTGGGGCGTCCAAGTCGATTCCCATCACCGCGATCGCTCGCGGGTTCTGGTTGACGGGATTGGTCCACTGGGTCACACCGATGTCCAGTGGAATCGCATCGTCCACTTCGTCAATGGATTTCAACCATGGCCGCAATTCGTTTTGCGTGGTGGACGCATCGTAGACATGCAAGTAGTCCGGTGAACGGACCAGCAAATCGCACGGCATTTGGTCCAGCAAAACGGTCGCGGTGTCGCCGACACTGCCCAGGAACCCGAGTTGCATGAACATCAACAGGATCGCGAATCCAATCCCGCAAATCGAAACCACCGTGCGAATCCACATGTGACTCAGATTGGACCACGCCAACGACGTTCGTTTTCCACCAAGACGTTTGCGGCGTCGGCGGGTTGGAGTCGACTTTGGCCTCGCAATATTTTCCGTCTCCGTCACGATTTCGCTGCCGACGCAACTGCGGCTGATTTTGCGGAATGCCCCGTTTTGATTTCGACGTCAACTTGCAGCTCGATCAAACGGCTGGCGGCCTCGGCGTCCTTGGAGTCGATCGCGATTTCTATATCGGCGGAATAGCGATCCACCGCGGCCATCGGGTAGGGGCTGGCCAACGTCGGTGCGGCGATCAAGGAGTGAATGCGTTGAACGCTGCCATGCAGTGGATTCCGCAACGCGGGCGAAGTGATGATGGCGGGCTGGCCGATTTCGACGCGTGAAAGATCGGCGACATTGACTTCCGCCAAGCAGATCATTTCGTTGGTGTTGGCCAGATGCATCAAAGGCGATACCCCCGTCGCGGTTCCGATGGTCGCGTCGATCCGTAACACACGTCCTTTCGTCGGTGCGACCAACCGAGATGTCGCGACGTTGTACTTCAGCAGTTCAATCTGTTGCTTGAGCGACTCCAGCGAAGCGGACTGTTCCGCTGCAATCAACGACAATTCCGTCGCTCGGATTTCCTGCTCGGCTGAATCGACCGCAAACTGTCCTTCGTCAATCGCGTCTTGAGCATCACGCAACGCCGAGTCGTACCGTGCCTGCGATTCGCTGACCTTCAACGCTTCGGCGTCCAAGGCGTTTTCCGAAACCAGACGCTGTCGCGCCGCGTCACGCGAGGCTGATTCCAACTGACGCAAACGACGCAGTCCCAAATCGGCGGCTTGTTTCAATAGATTCAATTCCCCGCCTTCAGCTTTGGATTCTTTGAATCGCTTCTGTGCGTCCTTCAGTTTCGACTCAGCTTGCTTCAACGAAGAACGTGCCACTTGCAGTTTGGCTTCTCCTGCGGAGCGTTCTGCGGCAATGCGCCGTCGGGCTTCGTCCAGTTTGGTTTGAGCGATGGTCAGTTCGAGTTGCCGAGCCGGCAGACTTTCCAAGTCCATCAAAACGGTTCCGGCGGAGACATCTTGTCCCGATTCGACATGAATCTTGGCGACGCGATCTCCCGGGGCCGCCATGACCGCCAAAATTCCACCGCGTGGTTCGAGCGTCCCAAGCGCCATCACGCGTTGCAGTGCCACTGTCTGTGTTGGCTTGTCCGGCGTCGTCGCGAGGTTGGAATCAGAGCTGGTTTGTCCTCCGCAGCCGCACGCCAACGCGAAGACACCGATTGCAAGTGGGAGGGGCAATCGGATCACGCCCGGTTGGTTCGACCCTGCGGAGATCGGTTGCTTAGCTTGGGGCACGTGGAACAACTGCGGAAACGAGGTGACATGGATTCGTGACAAGTTGCTAAGGTAACGTTTTTCCGCTCCGCCAGGCCATCGCGATTGAAGGGTCTGGCACGCAAAATGTCCTGAAAATTCGCGTGAAAATTCCCTTTCGAAACGAAAACTCCCATGGCACGAGCGGTGTTCGTGCTCCCGCTTCGCGTGGGATCACCCCTGAGCTCGCTTTGGACGGGTCCGCTGCGATCGATGTTCGCGGCGTGAATCACTACTACGGGACCGGTGATGCGCGGAAACAGGTGCTACACGACAACCATCTGCAGGTTCAACCGGGCGAGATCGTGATCATGACCGGGCAATCTGGCTCCGGCAAAACCACCTTGCTGACCTTGATCGGCACGTTGCGTCGTGTCCAAGAGGGGCAACTTCACGTTCTCGGACATCCGTTGCACGATCTTTCGCAGACCAACATTGGCTCTCTTCGCAAACGCCTGGGTTTCATTTTCCAAGCACACAACTTGTTCGGATCGTTGACTGCGTTACAGAACGTCCGCATGGCGTTGGAACTGCAACCGAACCGGTCGTCTCGCAAAGCTGAAAACGAACGCTGTGCAGAAATGTTGACCGCCGTGGGGCTGGGCGATCGAATCCAGTACAAACCCAGCGGTCTGTCCGGCGGTCAAAAACAACGGGTCGCGGTGGCGCGTGGTTTGGTGCATCAACCTGACATTCTGTTGGCGGATGAGCCCACCGCGGCGCTGGATGAAGAATCGGGGCGGCAAGTCGTCACGTTGTTTCAGCGTGAGGCTCGCGAGCGCGGCGTGGCGATTGTGATCGTGACTCACGACAACCGAATCTTGGACGTGGCGGATCGCATCGTGAAGATGGACTTCGGGAAGATCGCCCGAGACACCAACCTGAGCGAAGCCGCGGTGCTAGGAGAAATGCTGTCACAGTGCAGCGTGTTCTCCGGGGTCGCCATCAGCACCTTGACGGAATTGTCACGCAGCATGACGCGAACCGAACACGGGCCGGGCGACCGAATCGTGACGTACGGCGACGTCGGCGATCGATTCTATTTGATCCGCGAAGGCACCGTTTCCGTGAAGCAGCCCACCCAACCCGGCGGCAACGATTTTCGCGAAGTCGCGGAACTGACCGAGGGAGCCTATTTCGGGGAAACCGCGTTGTTGACCGGAGAACCTCGCAACGCTCACGTGGATGCGAAGACCGAAACGGTGACTTACAGCCTGGATGCACCCACGTTTGCGGACGTGATGAGCCAACGAAAGTCCATCGAGGAAGAGGTTCGCAGTTCGTTGTTCGCCGAGTGAACCGGCGTCGACTGAATCATCGTCGATGGACCTTTTTCCCGCACTCGCACCGTTCGCGATTGTTTTCAGGACCGCGTTCGCCGTTGAGCTGGAAACGACGTGCCGTGCGGATCTGATTTTGCGTCGGGTGCGAGTTGCCGCGTTGGCGTCAGAAACCGCGTTCGCGGGGATCGGTCAACCCATCGGCCAGTCGACGCAGGGCTTCCGTTTCGATTTGCCGAACGCGTTCACGAGTCAGCCCAAGTTCGGCGCCGATTTCCTTCAACGTCATTGGCTCGACACCGCCCAGCCCGAATCGCAGCTTGAGGACAGTTGATTCTCGGTCTTCCAAATCACCCAGCAAGCTCATCGCGTGTTTGAGGATGTCGTGATCGAGCATTTCCTCATCGGGAGCCTTCAGGCGTTCGTCCTGCACCATGTCGCCCAGTGACCAACCCGCCTCGGTTTGATCGCTTTGCGGCGTCGAGTTGTTGATCTTGATCGCCTTGCGAATGATCGGCAACTTCTTTTTGGGCAGTCCGAGAACCCGTGCGACTTCTTCGTTGGTGGGCGTTCGTCCCAGTTCGTCGTTCAATCGCGCCGTCGCTCGCCGCCATTTGCTCAACAACTCAACCATGTACGCCGGAATGCGAATGGTTTTCGCGGAGTTGATCAGAGCGCGTTTGATCGACTGCTTGATCCAGTAGCTCGCGTAGGTGCTGAAACGCGTGCCGTGAGCTGGGTCAAAACCTTCGACCGCTCGTAACAAACCAAGGTTGCCTTCCTCGATCAAATCTTGAAGTCCGAGTCCCTTGCCGGTGTAGCCTCGAGAGATGTTCACGACCAATCGCAGGTTCGCTCGAACCATCTGATCGCGAGCCATCACATCGCCTTGTGCAATGCGAGCCGCGAGTTCGAGTTCTTCCGCTGCGGTCAGCAACGGCGTCTCGTTGATTTCGCGAAGGTAGGTTTCCAAAGGCGATTGTGCGGCTTCACTTCGGCGTGTCGGCGTCTTGCGTCGACTCTTCTTTAGCAGCGCGAGTTCGTCCTGCTCCAGAGATTCGGAAAAAGTCATCGGTGGCGATCCGGTCGGGAAAGGGAGGTGGTTCCGACAAATCACGAGTCGATGCATCACTGCGACGGGTGCGTCATCAACCCGAACGCGTTCACGAGTGTGCAGAGGCAAATGGGAGGTGCCAATGAACGGAACGCTTTGGAGTCAACGACGACAAACGTCATCCAAAGTGTGATGCCAACAACGACGCGGGGAGAGATCGGTCGGGAGTTGATCACAAATGGTTTCGACCAATTCCAGCCCCAAAAAACAGAGCTTGTTAAAACGTTCCGCTTGTGACGATGAAACCGAACTCGCGGGTCAGGCAAGAGCCGGGTTTGCTGCGGCCCCAGTGTGTCGTGTGAACAGAGGCAACCGCCGTTCAACGAACCATCGGGTGTGGCAAGCTGAAGCAAACGAATCGATTTTGATCGCGGGGCCCTTCCAGAGTCTTGCCGGAGCGATTTTATGTCGCTCAAGACCGATTCCTCGCGAATCGGAATGCAACTATACTGCCGCAATCCTGGCGTCAACAGCCGTTTAGTCGCCCCTACAACATTCCCAAGAGATGCCGATGGACAATCGCAAGAAACTGCTAGTCGCTGGAATTCTAACCCTCATTGCCGCCGGGATTGGTTTTGGGGTCCGTGGTGGTTTGCTAGGCATTTGGGCGGGGCAATACGGATTCACCATGACCGAACTCGGACAAATCACCGGCGGTGGTTTGGTTGGCTTTGGCGTTGTGATCCTGTTCGCTGGATTCTTGATCGACGTGATCGGTTACAAGAAGTTGTTGATGGCGGCTTTGGTTTGCCACGTTGTCTCGGCTGCCATGCTGTTCGCAGCCACGCCGGTTTTCAACGCCAGCGGAAAGGACGCGGTTTACGCGATTCTGTATTGGTCAATGTTCATTTTCGCGGTCGGGAACGGCATCTGCGAAGCGGTGATCAACCCGCTGACTGCCACTTTGTTCCCCGACCAAAAGACGCACTATCTGAACATCCTTCACGCCGGTTGGCCGGCGGGCTTGGTGCTGGGTGGTTTGATCGTGTTCGCCTCCGGAATCGTCGCATGGGAAATCTTGATGGCGACGTTCTTGATCCCCGTATTGATCTATGGATTCATCGTGCTGACGGAGCCGTTTCCGCAAACGGCTGCTCAAGGCGGTGACATCTCTTACGGCGGGATGATCAGCCGTTTGATCGGTCCATTCTTCCTGATTTTGCTGGTCGCACACGCATTGGTCGGTTATGTCGAATTGGGGACTGACAGTTGGATCAACAAAATCACCGGCAGCATTCTTAACAGTGAAAGCACCGGAACCACTCTGTTCATCTACACGTCTTTGTTGATGACCATTTTGCGATTCTTCGCCGGTCCAATCGTTCACCGGATCTCGTCGCTTGGTCTGCTCATGGTCAGTGCTGTCATTGGTGCCTGCGGCCTTTACCTGATCAGTATCGGTACGAACGTCGGGTTCATGTTCTTGGCAGCATCCGTTTACGCCGTTGGCAAAACCTTCTTGTGGCCGACCATGCTCGGTGTTTTGGGTGAACGTTATCCCAAAAGTGCGACGGTCGGCATGGCCATCATGGGCTGTGTTGGGATGCTCTCGGCTGGTTTGTTGGGTGGTCCCGGCATTGGCTACAAACAGGACTACTACGCTTCTCAGCAGTTGGAAGAGACGGCCCCCGAGACGTTCGAGCGAGTCAAAGCACCGAACGAAAACAAGTTCTTGGTGTTCCCAGCGATCACCGGTTTGGATGGTGCTAAATCAAAGATGATCCAGGACTCAGGTGCCGCCATCGAAGCGGACCGCGAACTGGCTGGCGATGACTGGGAAGACGCCAAGTATGAAGAACTGCGCAAGCAATACACTTGGTGGGAAACAAACAAAGAATTTGCTGCGGTCGACAGTGAACCAGTCTCGGCGGCGACGTTGTACGGTAGCCGTATGGCACTCCGCGTGACCGCTTTGGTCCCTTGCACGATGGCAGTTCTGTACCTGATTCTGATCGTCGCCTTCAAAGCGCCCAAGCATGAGAACGAAGAGTTGGTTGCGGAACTGGAAGCCGAAGCGCCAGCTTGATCGACCAAACATCGACCGGTTGAACAACCGATTGACAATCACCAAACTCGCGGGCGGAACTTGATTCCGTCCGCGTTTTTTGTTGGTTGGTCGCCCGGCCGGCTTTTGCCCCTCGCTCTTTTTGGATGTGACGCATGTCTGTTGAAATCACTGCGGTTTACCAAGGCCAACTTCACTGCGAAGCCACGCATGGCCCCAGCGGAACGAAATTGCTCACCGACGCGCCCACCGACAACGGTGGCCGGGGTGCCTCGTTCTCGCCATCGGATCTGGTCGCCACCGCCCTGGGTACCTGTGTCATGACAATCATGGGATTGGTTGCCGATCGGCACCAGCTTGACTTGAGTGGAACCGCCATTCGAGTCGAAAAGGAAATGGCGAGCACTCCGGTTCGCAGAATTGCCAGCCTCAAGACCCTGGTCACTTTTCCGGCTGGTTTGGATTTGCAACCGGAAATGCGAGATCGACTGGTTGCAGCGGCTCGGAAATGCCCCGTTCATCAGAGTTTGCATCCAGACATCGACGCGCCAATTGATTTTGTCGGCCTAGATTGACAGGCACCGTCTGGTTTCAAGCCTTCGATCGGATCATACTGCTGCCACCCGCTTGTCCCGTTTTCTCCTGTTTTGACCGATTCTTTCATGAACCGCAGTGACATCGTGATCACCGGCGTCGGTGTGGTTTCATCGATTGGTTTGGGGCGGGAAGCCTTCACGCAATCGCTGCTCGAAGCGAAGAGCGGAGTCATCGAGTTGGTTGATTCCACCGAAAAGGATCGGAACGCAACGGCAAGATTCCAATTCGAACAAGGCGACTCCGGTGAAACACGGCCCGAATCGAAGATCGAAATCGGCGCACCGATCACCGAATTTGACCCCAAGCAATACGTCAAACCGCGAAAAGCGTTGAAGGTGATGTGCCGCGAGATTCAAACCTCTTTCGCCGCCTCGCAAATGGCGATTGAGGACGCGGGGTTGTCTTCGTTGCTTCCCGCGGAAGAGGCTGAGCAAGCCGCAAAGTCCGGACGCATCGCGGTCGATCGGATCGGCACCGTGTTCGGCAGCGAAATGCTGTACGGCGATCCAGAGGAACTGGCCGATGCGTTCGCCGCGTGCAAGACTGAGGGCAATGAAATTGATCGGTCGAAGTTCGGGAACGCCGCGATGCGATCGATCACCCCTCTGTGGATGCTGAAGTACCTGCCCAATATGCCGGCGTGTCACGTAGGCATTGCGGTTAATTCGCATGGACCCAACAACACACTGACCGTCGGAGACGTGTCGGGAAGCAATGCTGTGTTGGAATCCTGTGGCTACCTGCGTCGTGGGATCGCTGACGTGATGGTTGCTGCCGCGGCCGGCTCACGGATGAACACGACTCGCACAATGTTTACTGAGGACCAGCCGCTTGCCAAAGCGTTTGATCCGGTTGAACGCAGCAGTCGCCCTCACGCGAAAGAAGCTGGTGGAATCGTTCGTGGGGAAGGCGCCGCGTGTCTAATTTTGGAAACGTCCGAGTCAGCCTCTGCCGGAAATCGTGAACCGATCGCGAAAGTCCTGGGGATGGCCTCTCGTTTTGTCCCGTCGGCGGCGTTTGTGGCAGGGCAATTCACCAGTTCATCGGAAGAGAATGCGGGGCGTGGCTCCGCCGCAGCCATAGAGGCTGCTATTCAAGGCGCGTTGTCAGACGCGGAATTGACCGCCGAAGACATCGGATTGGTGGTCGGCCACGGGATGGGCGACCCTGTCATTGACGCGCAGGAAGCGACTGCACTTAAAAATGCGTTGCCCGAAGTGCCGGTGACTTTGCCGATTGGGGTGTTAGGGCACACCGGCGCAGCGACCGGAATGCTGGGGCTCATTTCAGCAGTTGTCGCCGCGCAGCGAGGAATCACGCCGCCGGTGGCTCACGCTGGCGAATGCAATGAGTCGCTGAACATTGTCACCCACGCGGCTCCGCTGGCCAAACCGAATGTTATGGCGATCTCTCACACCTCGCACGGATCGGCAACGGCTGTCATCGTTTCCGCGACTTGAAGAAAAGTTTGTCAGCCGTTGTGATTTTGACAAGCGTGTCACGCGACCGCTTCCAACGAGAACTTGAGAGCAATGTTGCGACTTCTTCGTGGGGGCCCGTGAACCGGTGCCGAAGTCAACTCAGACAGACGCGTGAGGCGGTCCTCGCGTCGATCGAACAGTCAACGGCCCATTCGCCGTGAACGATTCGTCCTGTGCATCCTCCCAATGCCAACATGAGTGACGCGATGACAAAGACAAAATTCGAATTGATTCTGCGAGTCGGCGTTGCCCTGCTCGGTTTCGCTGCCGTGACATGGTCGGCATCCTCGGCACACGCCATTGATGGCACTGAACTGACCAGTCGCAAGGCGATTTGGGCACCTCTACTGCCCAGTTTCCAAGGTGATTCAGGCGATTCGGTTGGTTTCATGACCGACATTCGTGGCCATCATCGCTTCGATGGGTATCGAACCAGCGTGGAAGGCAATTTCACTTACGCCGTCTCGGATGACACCGAGATGTATGGCTTTGACGCCGTCATGCGAGACACGTGGACCTTCGGCGTTCACGATTTGTCGGCCGGGACCGGCTACAGCCAAATGGAATGGAAGCAGGAGATCAGCGACAACGAACTGGACAACTCCTATCGCGGTGCGGTCATCGTCGCTGGATGGGAAACCGTCTTCGGCCGTCGTCCAGTTTGGGTTGACTTGCGTCTGGGGCTGTACGATTTGGATGGCCAATTTGTCAGCAGCGATGGTTTGACCAGTGATTCAAACAACAAGTTCACGACCACTTACGGCATCGACGTCAAACATGACATCTGCGTCTGGGGCATTCCGGGTCGCACCGTGTTCGGAATCGACTACTTGGCGGACTACGCCACCTGGGACGGCGCCAACATGGGCTTCGATGACGCGGTCGTGTTGAAAGCCGGTTTCGAGCTTTTGCTGTATTGAACAATCAAGCAGGGATCATAGGACGTCGCGACTGATTCATTCGGTCGCGGTCGGGAACACGTCGTCACATCCGGACCGACGGTGTGATGTAGAAGTTCAGTTCAAGACGTCACATTGAAAAGACAACCACAGCAGAAAGAGCGTGTGCAAATCATTTTGTGCACGCTCTTTTTTCGTTCCAGGATGCCGGTCTGAACTGCGCCTCGACTCAAGTGTGAACGGGCACTGGGGCCGTCTCATGGTGTGTCGGTTGAAGATCGCGGGGCGGAAATTCGACGACGTTGTTTAGACCCAATGCAATTCCTGTCAATCTCGAACGCTGCCGTGCCCGCGGAGCAATTCCACGTTGTCCACGTCGAACGGCGACAGCAAAACGCGATGCGCATTGCGGTGTCGATATCGATACCAGTTCAAAAAGCGTGAAGATGAGAACGAAGGAACGCGAACCGTGGCCCTGCCCTGTTATGAGGCCAGAGCTGGTTCGCAAATCATTTTGTGCGCGTCGACAAATACGTGTAACCGCCGAGCGCGCGTTCGTACGCCGCGACGGTCTCGCCGGCTTGTTGATGATCGATCTTACCCATGCCAATCGCTGTTTCGACCGAGTCCTGCAGGTTCTCAATCAATTCACGGTCTTCGTATTGCACGTACCCCAAGACCTCCGACACGGTGTCCCCTTTGACGATCGATCGAACCTTGGTCACTCCATCTTCGATATCCACGTGAACCGCATGCGTGTCGCCAAATAGATTGTGCAGGTCGCCTAGGATCTCCTGATAAGCCCCCACCATGAACACAGCCAATTGGTAGGGCTCACCTGATTTCAGTGGGTGCAGCATCAGTGTGTTTTGTTGATCACCTCCGCAAACGAAGGAGTCGACTTTGCCATCGCTATCGCAGGTAATATCGCCTAGCACCGCGTGTCGAGTCGGCTTTTCAAGCAACCGATGAATGGGCATGATGGGAAACAGTTGGTCGATCGCCCAGGAATCCGGCATCGACTGAAACAACGAAAAATTCGCGAAGTAAATGTCTGACAGCATTCGATCGAGATGCTTCAAGTCATCTGGACGCTCCTCCATCGATTCGGCCAGTTCGCGCACGCGGTGACAGATCGCGAAATAGAGGTTCTCTGCGGCCACGCGTTGTTCTAGCGGCAGGTAACCACCGCTGAACAAGTTCATGCAGAGATCCAGCGAGACTTGCGCGTCGTGGAACGTCTCCATCATGTTGGCCAGGGTCATATCAACATATCCGTCCCACAGGTCATGCACCGGTTGTTCGTACGATTTCGGTGGGCCTTCCATTTCGGATGTTTCAATTGCCCCTATCGAATTCATCTCGATACCACCGTGTTCCGGTGAGACCGGTTCACCCTCGACCTTGGCCCATGCCGGAAGATTCGCAACGCCTTGAGAAGTCACGCCGAGCGTCTCCATCACCAACACGCTGTGATGAGCCGCCACAGCACGGCCAGACTCCGAAATCAATTCGGGGTGTGGCACTCCGGCTTCGTCGCAAACGGTTTGGGTGTGATAGACGACGTCATTGGCGTACTCCTGCATGGTGTAGTTCATGCTCGATTCACTGTCACTTCGGGAACCGTCGTAGTCGACTCCCAGTCCACCGCCGACGTCGAGGTAACGCATCCCGGCACCGCGACGTACCAAGTCAACGTAGATACGTGCTGCCTCCATGATCGCTGATTTGAGCTGGCGTATGTTGCCAATTTGGCTGCCGACATGAAAGTGCAGCAACTGCAGGCAATCGCCCATGTCCATCGCGATCAAGCGGTCCAGTTGATCGAGCAGCTCAGCAACAGTTAAACCGAACTTGCTGCGGTATCCGCCGCTGGCCTGCCAACGGCCGCTGCCGCGAGTTGCCAGCTTGACTCGCACTCCGATGGTGGGGCGTACGCCGATGTCTTTGGCAACGTCCAGGATTAAGTCCAGCTCGCTGACCTTTTCTACCACTGGCAACACAGCTCTCCCGAGGCGTTGCGCCAGAAGCGCCAACCGAATGAACTCTTCGTCTTTGAAACCGTTGCAAACGACCGGGACGCTCGCGTCACCCATCGCGACTGCGGCGACCAGTTCAGGTTTGCTGCCGGCTTCAATGCCGAACCCCAACCGGGCGCCTTCACTGACGATTTGTTGGACGACTTCTCGTTGTTGATTGACCTTGATCGGAAACACGCAGCGGTAGCGGTTTTGATATGCGTGGTCGCGAATCGCGTTTTTGAAACACTCGTCCAGTTGTCGCAAACGGTCCCGCAGAATCCCGTTGAAACGCAGCAAAACCGGCAGGTCCAGATTCCGCTGTCCCAAACGATCGACCAACTGTTTCAGGTCAATGCTGCGGGATGGATCCCGGTCCGGTGAAACCAACACCGTTCCCGTGTCGGAAATGGAAAAGTAACCGCCACCCCAGCGGTCGATGTCGTACATTCGGGACGCGTCATCTCGCGTCCAATTGGAATCCAAAACCGAGCTCACCCAGAGTTTCCTGTGTAAGAAATTTTCGTTCGAAGCATCAAACTCAGAATTGCACCTCTTTGACGCCTCTCGCACCAGTGGGCAACTTCCCAGTTACAGTGATTTCTGTGATCGGATAGCGCCCCGGAACCCAAAATTGACTGCTCTTGGTCGCAAACGCCGCTTGGCGGAGAACCAAAGTTTCACCGACCTCAAGGGGTTTGTCTTGGTACAGAAAGTACTGGCCGTTCAGATTCATGGTGATGTTGGGTATTTCAAAGTCGGCTTCGTTCGTGACCACCACCACATCATCCAGCAACTTCGAGTTGCCTTCCACGGTCAACAACGGACGTCGGTCGATCAAAATTTCGACCGGTAGATCGTGCTCGCTGGCTTTTCCAAAGATCACCGCGTAAAGAGTCAGCCCAAACAACGGCACGAAACAGACCGTCGCCAATGCGATGAAGAGGCCTCGCCGGGACAGTTGCGGCGTTGGCGCGATCGATCGCGGGGGATCATGGACCGCCGAATTGGGATCGAGTTCCACTGGATTGGCGGACGAAGGGTTGCTCGAAGAGGGAATGCTGGGGTGAGAATCAGACATGAGAGTTCGCCAGCGAGGACGATGCGATGATGAAGGGAAGGCGGCCAGGGAATCGGAAACAAACGTTGGAACCACGCATTCGGTCTCTTGCTGATCGCCGATTTTGCGTGAGCTTGTGCGAGCCGAAGACGTTTGCTCGGACCGACCGTGAAATGGTGGAACGTTGATCAAGTGTCGTGCCAGATCAAGGGGCCCGCCCGGTCAATCACGACCTCATCCTGGCGTTTACCGGCACCGATCAAGACCAAACCGATGCCGTGTTCCGCAGCATACGCTTTCGCGTCCTCGTTTCCCATGACAAACAAAGCGGTCGACAAGGCGTCCGCGTCAACTGCGTTGGCCGTTGTCAGCGTTAATGACAACCACTGGCCAGCGGGGTATCCCGTGCGAGGATCGATCACATGGCCGTATCGTTTGCCCTGGTGGTGAAAGAACTGCTTGCCGCTGCCGCTGGTCGACAACGCTTCGTCTCGCAGCCAAAGTCCGCCGAGCCGACGGCCTGGACGTGTGGGATGGGACACGCCGACCAGCCATCCGGCGGGGCGGTCTTCATCGGCCACGGTCGGATCCTCCGCTGACAGCCCAACTGGATTCTGATCTCCTGCCGCCAGAACGCTGCTGTGACCAGCGTGAATCAGAAAGTCCTGGAGCCCATCAGCACGCAAGGCAGCGGCCAAAACATCGATCGCGTGCCCCTTGCCGATCGCACCCAGGTTCAGCGACATGTCTTTCAAGCCAAAACGCACGGTACGATTTTCAGGGTCCAAAATCAGTTGCTTCCACCCAACGCGTTGCCGAGCCGCATTGATTTCGTCTGGTTTGGGTTTGCGACCGTTCCGTTTCGTGAATCCCCAAATTTCCACCAGAGGCCCGGCGGTGATGTCGAAGGCGCCCTCAGTCTGCTCGGCCAGAGCAGTTGCTTTTTGCAACAGATCGAACGTGGATCGCTTCAAGTGAACGGGGTGTTCAAAGGCTAATGCGTTGATGCGTGCGATCTCGCTGTCATCGCGATAGACCGTGAGCGTTCGCTCGATCTCTTCAATCGATTCGAGGTGCCGCAACACAACGTCCGCGACCGAGCGATTGCCGACCCGTTGATTCTCATCCGGTACCAGCACCACAAAGTCGCATGCCATCGCACGATGCTTCAATTCCAACAACTCAATCTTCCTTCTGTGCCAGCCTTTTCAATGTTCGCGGCCGTTCATTGGCCGGCGACACATGATAGGGGCAAGGTCACTCGATTGGGAAACCCCGACAACTCACGTGACAATTCCCCGCACCTGCCGCGGTGAAGAACGAATGGGGTTCGAGAGCAGGCCGCGTGGAAAACGATGCATCTGAAACGGAGTCAGGGGATATTCCAGATGTCCGTCGACCCGATCGCTACCTTCTTGGGTCTCGGTTCGATGGTCGGTGAAGAATCTTGCCCTTGGTTGTTGCGCACCGCACATTCCCGCCGCCAACATCACAACTGCCAGGCTGATTCGAATCCGTGGGGGCAAGAGCATGATAGAAACTCTCCTTGAAGACTCAGAACGCGTACGAGTGGGCGTTCGAACGAACACGGGTCGGCGGGATTGTCGGCAGAATCATGTGATTCGATTGGGCGTTGGTTCCGGTCGCAGGTGGGAACAGCGACGTTTGTCAAAAAGATGCGTAGGTGGGGTGTGGGATCATGCAAATTCTCTCCCGTGAAGATTCGCCGTGCAAGACAAACGACAACAACCAGCGAGAATTCAAGAAATCCAGGTGAATGTTGTGGCAGGTCTGCGATCCGTAGGAGGCAGCAAGTTTCGTCCGCAACGTCAATCTGGAATGTAGCGGGCCAGGGTGGCGACGTAAAACGTCTTCATGGTTTGGTCCTCTTGGAATGTGCGAAATTGAGACACCGCAAGGCGGGAGGCCTCGCGACGTGGGGCATCGTTGGCATTCGTTTCCTACGCGTTGGTCAACCGGCCTAGCGGAAGTCTTCTTGAAGCGGGCGTCCTCGCTGTTTCGCAGGTCGCGGTGGATCGCGGCGTATAGCGTCGCGTCGGGTGTCTTGTCG
>NZ_JBICHO010000149.1:0-18621 GCF_043100905.1 Rhodopirellula sp. JB055
AACGTTCCATGGCACTTACTTCACCCTCTCAGGGTGGGGCGGCCCGCTTCGGGCCGGGGAGGGCTACGCGCTGGCTCCGATGCTCGACCCTCCCCTCGCTTCGCTCGACCCTCCCAGGGGAAGGGTGAATTCGTCAAGCAAGTGCCATTGGGCTAACGCCCAAACGGCTCGAGAGCTAATCGCCAGACACCAAAAAAAATGCCGGGCCGCTGCAGGGCGGTCCGGCATTCGGTTCCGTTCTGTTGACCCGAATGAACGGGACGCAAGACAACCAATTACATGTCGATTTCGTAACCCTTGCGGCTTTCACGCGAGAGGAATGAGTTGGCTTCGTCGTCGCCGACGATTTCTCGCTTGGTTGGGTCCCAGTTCAGTTCACGACCGAGGCGAATGGAGATGTTGGCCAAGTGGCATGTCTCGAGCATTCGGTTGTGCGACCAAACATCCGAAATCGGTTGTTTGCGTGAACGCATGGCTTGCACGAAGTTGTCCGTGTGATTGGCCGCGAGCGGGCCACCGTAGACTTCTTCGATGGCGCCTTCTGGTAGTGGGTTGGATTCCAGGTCTTCGACTGTTTTTCCGACGATCTTGCCACGGTTGACGAAGAAGCGGCCCTTGGTGCCTTCGAACAAGATCCCGTTGTCGCCTTCGCTTTTGATGATCAAGGGGATGTCGCCGGGCATGTTGGCGAGGATTTCAAACTTCGTTGGCGAGTTGTACCGGTCGCTGACGGTTGGGTAGCCAGCCTTGTATTCCACTGGCAGCGAGTAGCTGACGGGGGTGATTTTGTTCGGACCGGATTGATCTGCACCCAGTGCCCAAGTGGCGATGTCGACGTGGTGAGCACCCCAGTCGTTCATTTGACCGCCGGAGTACTCGTACCAGTTACGCCAAGCGTAGTGGCAATTGGTGTAGAGCGGCACGCCGCCGCCGTATCCTTTTCGCATTTCAGGGAGGGCGCGGTAAGGGACTTTGGGGGTGGGGCCAAGCCACATGTCCCAGTCGAGGCCTTTGGGAACATCGATGGCGGGAATGACCGGTGAGTCGGTCGCTCCACCGATGCCGCAGGTGACTCTGCGGATCTCGCCAATTCGACCATCACGGATCATTGCGATCGCTTGAAGGAAGCGTCGGCCGTTTTCAGTCCGCTGCATCGTTCCGACTTGGAAGACCCGCCCGGTTTGCTTGACAACTTTTTCGATCAGCTTGCCTTCGTCGATCGTCAGCGTCAGTGGTTTTTCGCAGTAGACATCTTTGCCGGCCAACATGGCTTCGATGGAGATCTTGGTGTGCCAGTGATCGGGCGCTGCGATCATGACCGCGTCAATGTCTTTTCGCTCGAGCAGTTTGCGGTAGTCGGCGTAGCCCTCGGGGGCCTTGCCTTGGGCTTTCTTTGCTTTTTCGATGTTGTCACCGAGAACGTTTGCGTCGACGTCAGCCATCGCAGCGAAGTCAGCGAACTTGAACGACTTGTTGGTGATCGTCCAGCCTTGGTTGCGAAGACCGATGGTCGCGAAAACGGGGCGTTCGTTGGGCGACTCTTGTGCGTTTCCGAGGCTGCTGGTTCCTGCAAAGTAGCCCGCTGCGGTGGCCGCGCCGGTGGTCTGTAGGAAGTGACGCCGATTGAGTTTTTGACGGGCTGACATTGGAAACCTCGAGGGAAAGTGCGACAAAATCGTCGAAGGGGAACTGAAAAAGTTAGTCGGAAAGGAGTTTGAATGGGAGTGAAAACGCTATTTGCCCAAATCTTTGAATCGTTCGTACGTTTGGTTCAGTGGGTGAGCTTCTTTTTGACCATCGATCATATTGGCAGTCCATTCTGACAAACGCAGGCCTAGGCGGCGGCACGCTTCTTGGACTCGTTCTTCGTCCGGACCGCCGGCAGAGATCGCGCCGTAGTGAGCGGAAAACTTGACTCCGGTGTAATCGGTCAGCCCAAAGACCAGGAATCCGTAGTTGATCAAAATGGACATCAGGGCCATGCACGTCCATTCTTGTCCGCCGCCCCAGGCACCGGCCGACGTGAAAACGCAGCCGATCTTGCCGTCCCGTTGGCCCCAGTTTTCGATCGGTTGCTCGTCCCACCAGCGCTTCATTTGCCAACTGAGGGTGCCGTAGTTGGTGGGCGAACCGAGCGCGATGCCGTCGCACCAATCCAGGTCCGTGTGATCGGCGTCGTCGATGTTTCTCAACCGGACATCGGCTCCCTCAAGTTGCCCTGCGCCCTCGGCAACCAATTCCGCCATTCGATGCGTGTTTTGAGTGTTCGAATGGTAAAGAATCAGAACTTTGGGCATTCGAGATTCGGTTTGCGGCAGGACAGTTGGAGAGACACCTTCCCGTTTCGGATTTAGTGGAAGGGTCTTACCCGAAGAGTATCTATGCGGCCAGGGGAGACCGAATGCGATTCTAACGTAGCTTGGAGGCGCCTAGTAGGCCCGTCATGCGTTTGCACGGGATTGTCGCGGCTTTGTTTTGGGATCTCGCCAAAACGTTTGAGTTGCGACTCCGGATTTCAACAAGGCTACGCTTCTTTCATCACGGTCGCGTGTGACGGAAGCAAACTCAGCAACGCGATTCGGGCCTTGAGTGTGTCAGCACGTGCGGCCAATAAGACTTGCTACTCGCACATGCCTTGAGCGAATCAGGCCATAAAGGATTGCTCCATGCGAAGCGGCATTCCATTTTGACTCGATGATTTGATGCGGCTATACAGGATCAAACGACTCTTCTTTCTTCGGCACGAAAGTGAATCTGATGCTCCGATTCCTACTGCCTCTGGCTGGGCTCTTTCTAACTGTGATCTCGTTTGCCGATGACGCGGGCAAAGATGCCGCCTTGGCCAAACTGAACGGCGGCCAGCTTGCCAAGACGTTCCCAGTTCATGTCACCGATCGCGACGGGAATCCGATCGCTGGCGTGACGGTGACGCCATGGGCGCTGCGTTCCGCTCAGGGGCATGGTAGATGGGCAGACAAGGACGACCGCGCCGAGATGCCGCCTGTGCCCGCCACAACCGGAGAGGATGGCATCGCATCGATTCGCTACCCGTTCTACCGCGATGTGACAGAACGCACTCGGACGTTCAGCGTTTCCGTGACTCCCAAGCATCCCGAGTTCACCATCAAAGACAACGTTCACATCGACGTGCCGTTGCAAGACGATCGACCGCACAAAATTGAAATGACGCGAGCGGCTTCCATCACGTTGATTCCGCAGTCCAACTCGCCTGACTTTCACATCGACCAAATTCATCTCGTGTCATCCGACCTGTCCAATTATCCAGGCCACTCGCTGCATCGCGAATCAGACCAAATTCTGGTCAGGTCGCTCTACCCAGCTCCCTTCCGCGGGATGCTGGTCCGGCTCGTCGATGAACAAGCGGTTGAGTTTAGCGATCCGATCGAGTTGACCTTGCAGCCCGGTCTTAACGATGCACTCACGGTGGCAATGCACCCAGCGGTTAGCGTCCATGGGCGGCTCAGCGACGAGGTTCCACGTCCGGTTGTTGCTGGGCGGGTTTGCGCCATTGCATCGCCTCGAAAGGATTCGTTGCCCAATTTTGATTGGACCCAGTGGGCACCGGTTGATGAAAACGGCGACTTTTTACTCACCGGTATCCCGCGATCCGAGACGCTACAGGTGATCGCACTGTGCGAACACTTCATCGCTCGCAACGGCACGGAACCCAATGTTCAACCAGAACCAGCAAGCCCTGACCCGCTGGGCGGATTGCGAACAATGTTCGAAATCGCCGTTGAACTTTCCAAACCGGACCCCCGGCCATTCACCCGTCCACAAGTGTTCGGGCCCGACGCGGAACAGCCGATCACGATCGAGATGGGGCCACTGGTTCGATGCGAGATCTCAGTCGTCGATCTCGATGGAAAGCCACTGCCGAACGTCTTTGCCGGTGGTTTCCCCAATGTGTTTTGGTGGGATTGGGGGTCGCAAATTTATGGGGGATACCTGATGCGATCGACCGACTGGTTGACTGGAAAGCGCATCGATGAACCTTGGGACAGCGATTCCGTTGGCGGTTACGACGTGCCATTTTACGATCACAGCGACGAAAGCGGAGTCGCGACGGTGCACTTGCCCCCGGGAAACCAAACCTTGTTCGCCCAAGCCGAGGACCAGGGCTATCAACTTCCGATCTTCATGGGGCAGCGTTACCGGAAAGTCACTATCGCCGCTGAAGAGTCCCTGGCCCTGACTTTGCAACTCGAACCAATCGGTGGGGAAACACTCGGGGAATACGACAAGCTGGCTGGCGTCGTGTTCGGTTGTTCGACTCGCGAGGGCAAACAGATCTGTGCACTGCCCGAAGTCCGTCAGAAGATGGATGAGTTTGCAAAACGCCTTCGCGAGGCCGAAGACCCTCGAGATCCAGCCGTACTCGCGGAAGCCTTCGCTGTCGTTGCGGAAGCCTTCGACCGCGCTGGCGATCAAACCGAGGCCAAAAAATGGCGTGACAAAGCAGACGCCGAAAAGGCCAAACTCGAACCACATGTCAATTCGCCGCGTTGAGAAACGCCCCGGCTCGAACAGCGTTGGTCCCAGTCCGAGCGACTTCGATCGGTCGATTTTGCAAACCACGTCGGCGGTCTCAAGGACCTCCGAAGCGAGGTGCTCCGGCGAGCACCAACTGGTGGAGAGGGGCGAGCAACGCCGATCAGGCGTACGCCGGGGAGGGCTACGCGCTGGCTCCGATGCTCGACCCTCCTCTCGCTTCGCTCGAACCTCCCAGGGGGAGGGTGATGAGAAACGTTTGGCAACACAGCACTTAAAAACTGCACGACCTCTGCACGGGCGGGGGTCTCAAGGCGTGATTGGCAAGGTACTTGAAAACTCCACGACCTTGAAAGGAAGGTCGAAGCGAAACCGGATTCCAAGCACGGGCGATTGGGGCTTTCGGCCCGTAGGCGATCAGTCCAGCCAGTTTTGGTTGGGGACACGGAGCGTGATGGTAGATGCGTAGCTGGTGAATTCGAATTCGTCAGATTTTTCGTCCATCGCGGTGTAGTGGGCTGCGATCAAGTATTGGGTCGCCCGCTTGGGAACGAAGGTGGCGTGACCGGATTCGTCGGTGACGAATTCGTAGTTGGGGTCCCGGTCGCCTTGCAACGTTTCGCCTTCGGGGATGAAGCTGACGACGGCGTCTTGGATTGGGTTGCCGTGATGCAGGACCGTGACCGTGATCGGTTGGCCCACGCAAACTTCGCCGAACGGGCAAGTGTTGAGAACGATCTCAAATGGCAAACCTGCCGGAGTCTGGTGTGCGTGACCATCGATCTTGGGAACGTCCAGAGAATCGCTGGCCAACACAAAAGTTTTCGCGGTTCGAATGCTGCGGATCGACTTGCCATGGTTCATGACTCGATCGAGTTTTTGAACGAACTGGTGCACGCCGGGCTGAGTCAGCGTCACGGGCGTCGTCCAGTACCCTTGCTTTTCAGCCGAAGCGGAGGTGAAGAGTTGGGGCTTCAAATCGGAAGGCTTTCCATCGGGATCGATATGATCCATCGAGGTCCAGTCGAGTGTTAACAATCCGGCCAGTTTGAAATCGCGGTGTTGGTTGCCGTGGTTTCCAAGTCGCAGGTCGACGTGCACGACCTCACCGGTTCGAACGATCGGCGAGTTGGTTTGGATCCACGTGTCGTGAGCGCTGACGATGGCGGGCAGCAAGAGAGCAAAAGAGAAGGTCAGGTTTCGATACAGGCTGTTCATGATTGGATGGGATGATTGAGGAAGGAGTCGAAACTGGAGTGAGTTCAATTCGCGGATAGCGGAGTCGAGATTGGCGTTCGGGACGATTCAAGTCGTTCGGTTAGCCAGGCCGGACCGATGTCGACCAATGTGGCCGTGAACGGCAGATCGTCCGCGAAGCGATGCCAGATTTGCTTGGCCAGTTCGTCGTGCAACGTTTCAGGCAACTCGGCAAACGTTTGGCTCGCGACCAGATAGCTCAGTGGTGATTCAAAGAGCCGCGTTTGCAGGTTGAGTATGCGAAGCGATCGACCTTGCGGATCCGACATGCCGCGAGTTGCAAACACCTGGGCGAAGTCACCGGATCCACGAATAGGAGCCTGGATTGCGAATTCATCATCGAAGCACAGGCACGAGACGAGCGGCTTGGTGGCTTTGGCAATTCGCTCGCGATGTGAGTCGCTGATCGAATCGTTGCCTGCTTCCCACTCGGCATGTTGAGCGACGAAGTTTGCCTTGGTCAGCAAGTTGTAAGCTTCGATTTGATGTTCCATCACCATCAGGGCGGTGACGTCACTGGTGGCGGTCAGGTACCGTCGCGAGTCGACTTTGGGCGGCAACGAGGTTTGATTTTCACCGAGGGTGTTGTCGATGACTTTCGGACGACGTTTGCCATCGAGGATGAATCCACCGAGGTGATGTTGGTCACCGTGAGTGCCGGTGACGTACCAGCCGCCCCAACGTTCCGCGAGCGGACTGCGTTGGGTGGTCAGATGGCTGCCAGCACGGATGACGGGAACGCCATCGGCGTTGGGGTACACCGAGCGAACTTGGAAACCGGGAATGCCTCCGGTTCGCGAACCACCGTGGCAACTCAGGCAGCGGTTGGCTTGCCGTTGCAGCGTCGGCGGTTGATCGAGATCGAAGTTCATCGTGTAAAACACGGTCCCTAAATCGGGATCCGCGGCCGCGACTTCGACCTCGCCGCCTTGCACATAACCGACGAACACATCGTCATTGAAATAGATTGCCCGCGGTGTCTCCGGAGAGATATGCGGTTTCTGCAAGCTCGTTTTGGAAAACACAAGCGTCTGCGACGATGTGGGAACGTCGAGTTGCTCGAGCAGTGATTGCAGGAGTGACAGTTCGTCGTCGCCCGAGAGTTTTCGCTGTCCGGATACCAGATCCGTTTGCAGTTTGGCGACGCGGTTGCGAGTCGCCGCGGAATCGCTGTACCGGATCGGTTCCGCTTCCCAGTTGACGGCTTGGGCTGGTAGCGAAGTGCCAAACGGAAGCAGCAGCCAAAAAACGCACGCACGGAATCGGCTCATGGCGAGACCTCGTTGTCCGCCGAGGTGGCTTCGCTGTTGGTGAGGCAGTGCAGTTCGCTTCCGGTGCGAATCAGGATGGCATCGTGAGTGAACGCGACTCCGTATTGAACCGGATCGGCAAATTGATTTTCGCCACGCTCTCGCGCCGCCGCGATGGCTTCTTCGCTCATCGGTTTTCGGGGTTTGGATTCGCCCGGTTTCTGTTCACCGTCGGTAGCGGTGATTTCGTCCTTGGCCGAGGCCGTGCGGGGGCCGGCATCTGAAGGGCGTCCACCATGTTCGTTGCCGGCCCCTGGTCTGCCGCCTTTTTCTGCCCGAGGGCCAGCGAATTGGCCTGAGCTGGTGGCAGGGATGGAGTCGATGTCCCAAAGCTCATTTTCAGCGAGGACTTTGAATTTCGGTCCGGCTGCAATCACCGTGGTCTCGCCGCCTTTGCCGAACAGGTAGATTCGATCGCCGACCGCGACAGGCGTTACCCAGCACTGCTCACCAGCTCGTTTGCGATAAACCAGTTCGCCGGATTCCAGGTCAAAGCAATACAGCGCACCGGCGTTGGTGATCCAGTACGCTAGCCCTTGATGTGCGATGGGTGAAGCGAAGGTGGTTGTCGCTTTGGTGGTTTTCCAAGCGACCTCGGGTTGGAAGCGAGTTCCGTCGCCGCCGATTCGTAGACAAAGATTCGATTCGCGAGCTTCGACCGCGCGAGCGTCTTGCATGCCGTTGGACGCACCCACCAACACCATGTCTTCCAGCACCGCGGGCGGCGTGTTGGAAGTGTTGGCTCCAATGTCTTCGAACGTCCAAAGTTGCTCGCCCGTTTCGGGGGAGTACCCGTCGACGGAGCCGTCGCTGCTGCAAACGATTTGTGCTTTGCCGCCGATGCGGACGATGGCTGGCGAAGCGTAACTCTTGCGACTGAAGCGTTCGGTTTTCCAAGCGGTTTCACCGGTGCTCTTGTTGACGGCCATCAAATACGAGTCGCCTTCGTGATCGATCAGGACAAACGCTTTGTCGCCATGTTGTGCTAGCGAGCTGGCCAGCCCAATGTCGGATTGGAAGGGTCCGGTTTCGTCGGTCAAGGATCGTTCCCAGAGGACATCGCCGGAGTCTCGATCGATCCCGACCAGGTTGCCGGTTTCAAAGAATGCGACCAAGTGATTTTCATCCACCACCGGCGTTGGTGCGGAGCGACTTTGGAAGTAGTTGGCTCGCACCGGCGTGGCGGATTCGATTTCGCGAGTCCACTTCACCTCGCCGTCGGACAATCCGATCGACATCACGACGCAGGTTTCTTTCATGTCACCTTGGATGCTGGTGACATAAACGTTGTCGCCCCAAACCACGGGGCTGGACTGGCCTTTGCCGAAGATCGTTTGTTTCCAACGAAGGTTTTCGCCGGGCGACCAAGTCAGCGGCAGGTTCTTGGCGTTCAGCGTTTCGCTGCGACCTTGTCCCAAGAACGCGGGCCAGACAGCTTGTGCGATAGCGTGTTGCCACGGGATGCACAGAGAACATGTTAGCGCCGCCACCGCGAAGACGTTGCTGCGTAGCGAATTGAGGTTTGGTTGTGGTTGCGTTTTCATCTCAGAATGCCTCCATGACTTCGTGGCCGTTGCGGGTGCCGAGCGCTCGCCAAGTTTCCAGGTCGATGCTTTCGGTGATGAAGCCAACGCTGCCGTCGCAACGAGCAACGTGAACACCGCCGGGGTGATTGCTGCGGGTGCCGAAGACGCCCCAGCCACAACTGCCCATGTCGGGGATCAGGCTTTGCGGTGGGTGATAGTGTGAGTAGCCAGTCCAATATTCTCGACCGTTGATCCATCCGGCACCGCGATGGCCGGCCCAACCACGATGCAGCCCGCTGCCGCGAACATAGGCTTCCATTTCATTGGGATCTTCCGGAAGGAAGAATCCGGCGAACCCAGGTGTCGTAGGCGGCATCGAGCGACTGATGAAAGCACAGGTCACATTCATCATCACGCGTTTTCGCATGTGTGGTTCGGTGGGTTCAGCGGGGGCTTGTTCCGACAGACCCAACAAGTGTTCTGCGAATGCCGCGGTGTTGCTCAGTCCGTCCAGGATCGACTCGAAACCGACGTTGGAGTTGATCCATAGAATTCCGTCGGTCGTTCTCCGCGAGTCATACAGCGTCCCGACGCCGGTGCCAAAGTTCATGCCGTAGTTGGTGGCGGAGTAAGCCTGGGTTGGGCCGCTGCCTGAGAGTGTGGTGACGAAGTACGTCCGATCATGGTCTTCGCTGGGGCAGGTCAACATTGGCATCGCAGTCTTGGCCGCGGTGTCGTGTGGCGAGACGAGTTGTCCTGGGCAGCAACCCACATGCAGCGGCCGGTCGAAGTGGATCATGTCCAGCATGTTGCCTTGTTCGTAGAACGGAGCCATTTGGGCGAAGACCGAAAAATTGCCCGCGGTGCTGGTGCCATTCGTGTAGTTGGCGGGGATTTTTCGGTGGGTGCTTTCGTAGTTGTGCATCGCGAGCGTGATCTGTTTCAGGTTGTTGCTGCATTGCATGCGACGGGCGGCCTCGCGGGCGGACTGAACCGCAGGAAGCAGCAGCCCAACCAGGACGCCGATGATGGCGATTACAACCAGCAGTTCCACCAAAGTGAAACCACGTTGCGGTGAATGGTGTCGAGAGATGTTCATTGGAGAGGAATGGTTTGGTGTTGGGGGAAGTCGTTGTTGGTTGGATGGATCGGAGTGTGCATGCCGATTCAACTTGCTGAGTGCGCGCACCTTCTCCGTGGAACCAACGGAGCCGTTTTGAAGCTCAGTTCGTTCGAAAGTGGAGTGGCGTTCGAAGGGCATTTCGAATCGATGCAATCTGGCGTCGAGTCGGTCATCCTCGGCAGTGCGAGGACGCTCCCGCGTCAGGGACGAAGACAACACTGGTGTGAGGAGCGAGCCTTCAATCGCCAACGCGGCAGCGGTGAGTTCTGCGCCAGTCCCATCACTTCTACAGCGACAGCACCGTGAGCGCAGCAACGAACCGGATTGCAATGCGATATGAGATTGCGAGCGTCCGAACGTTCAGCGGAACGATTGGTCGCGCGCGAGATCGCTGGTTAGGGAACCGGCGGCTCGGGACAGAGGCTCACCACCGACGCTTGTTCGTCATACAGACGCAAGCGGAACAGCAGTGGCGGCGGGGAAAGGTTCAGCTCGAAGGCTTCAAAGTCCACGACAACGCTGGAAAACATCGTCCAGACCATTTCGATGCCGTGACATTTCGCAGCGTCTTGCAGTCGAACCAAACGAATGGGTTTGGAAGTGGAGGGTGAGGTCGGTTGATCGCATCCGGAATCGCCACAACAAGTCGTTTTCTCCGCTTCGGTGTGCGAACAAGTCGACGTGTCGGTGGTTTGCTTGTTCAATCGATGCTGACGCATCTTCGCGGCGAACCCGGGGGGCGGACCCGGTGAGTCTGGGCCACAGCAGCTTCCGCCGATGCAGGTCGGGTGCGGGACTTGCTCGGATCGATCTGCGATTTCGCTGAGCATCACGTCCACTCGAGCGACTAGGAAAGCTGGCGGTGTGACGTCGTTTTCGGCTGCCCATTGCAGTTTTTCTAAGTCACTGTGACAGCAGCATTTGTCCCAGCAGTAATCGGCCGAGGAGCAACCGCACGGGCAGGATTCGCAGGGGAATCGGCCCTCTTTTTCGGGGCGAGGAGCGGTGAGGGGCAGTCCGACCATGCCACAACCCAGCACCAACAACAGCGTCAAGCAAACGCCGCGTCGTACCAGGGAAGATCGGAACTGTCGAAAGAAAAACAAAACGGGTCAATGCCTGACTGCGTGCCAAATCTGGCTCGCTCCTCACGCTGAGAATGGTAAACAAACCCTGACGCTAGGGCAATCACCAACGCGAAGAATCCAATGCGGCGACCTGCCGCACAGACGAATCCGAAGACCTCGCGTCACGCATGATGTAGCGACGATCGAGGTGGTTGATTCACGCCGGCCCCGTCCGGGGCGAATTTGTGTGCACGGGGCGGGACGATTCCACGCCTCATGGATGGCTCCGGAGGAGTCCGCGTCAGTAGCTCGGGGCGGGAGCCCCGAGAACGATGGCGACCAACACAAACATCGCCCCGGATGGGGCCGTCGTTGGCTCATGTGGTGCAACAACTCGATTCGGGACGTTTGAATTTCATCTTCCGATGACGCGGTTGTTTTCGATCATACGAACGACAATCGTCGAATTGGCACGTCTTCCCGTTCGCTTTTGGTTTCATCCATCGATTCGATGTTTGAGTCGCCAAACCAATCGGCATCGCCGCTTTCGAACAAGACCTCGCCTTCGGCGGTTGGGTCGGCTTCGCATTTCCAGGCGTGATACAGCAGCGAGGCGGCGGTTTTATTGTTGAAGTCTTTTTTGCCGGCGGGCGGAATCACCAAGTACAAACCTTGGCGAGCGCGTGTCATCGCGACGTAGAGCAAGCACATCGCTTCGGTCAAACGGGCGGCAACGGAACCGCCAAACACGGCTTGCCAGCGTTTGGGAAGGAAGTGCCACTGGGCTTCGCCGACGGAACGACTGAGCCCGCGTGCGGGTTGGCCAATCTCGGGGATGTCGGCCAAGCATTGTGGTGATGGGCCCAACAACGCTTTGTGGATCTCAGGCAAAAAGACGGCGTCGAATTCCAACCCTTTGGATTGGTGAACGGTCATCACTCGCACGACCGCCGCACGCGGACGCTGGACTCGTTTTTCATGAACCAGTTCGACGAAGTCTCGCAGACGGCTGTCCGCGGTGTGTTGGTAGAGCGTTGCCAATTCGACCAGTTGTTCCAAACGCACGTTCTCACGGTCGTCGCAGTGAGGCATCAACGCTTTCGCGAGAGAAAGGATCGTTTTGGCGAGACCCTGGTCCTCGATTCGGGCTCGAAGCTGATCGGCGGCTTCGCCTTTGTCATCGCTGTCGGACAGCGGCAAGACAAACTTGAGCGGGCTGCTCGCCACATGCAAACGCCAGCGACCGTCGCCGGGATGTTCGCACATCAACAAGGCTGACAATATCCAACGCACCGCAACGGAATCGACGAGCGGGTTGCCGCCTTCGGCACTGACGTCGACATCGAGGTGTTCCAATCGATTGATCAACGCACCGACGGTGCTGTTGGTGCGAGTCAGCACGCCAATCGTCAGATGGGGTGACTGGTGGTGCAGATCGGCAATTTGTTTGGCAACGTCATCCAGCAATCCCTTTTGAATCTCAGCCGCGGATGGTTTGCTCTTTGTTTTTTCATCGGAGTTCGCAGGCGGTTTTAAATTCAATTCCGCGGTCCGAAACTGAACAAACCCAGGCAGTTTCCTGGCCGCCGTGTGCTTGGGAAAACGTTTCGCGAATCGCTTGAGTGCCTTGGCTTCGTAAGTCGCCTTGTCAGCAGGGTTGGGCGGATCCGATCCCTCCGCCATCGGGTGACAAGGCAAATGTTGAAACGCGTCCGTGACCGCGTCGAGTACCACGCTGCTGCTGCGGTAGCTCTCGTCTTGCTGCTTCGAAATGATGCCCGGGATCTGCTTGTCGACGGCATCAAAGATCTCTGCCACCCCACCACGCCAACCGTAGATGGCTTGTTTGGTATCGCCGACGCAGAAGAACGATTTCGATCTTTTGGGATCCAGGACGTTGGAGGATGAATCCGTCGATTCACCGGTGACCGATTGAGCCAGCAAACGGAGGACTTGCCACTGCACCGGCGATGTGTCCTGGAATTCATCGAGCAGCAAGTGATCGATCGAGGCGTCGAGTCGGTCTTGCAAAGTGTGGTTGTCAAGCTGCGTGAACACGCCGGCCAAACGAACCGCGATGTCATCAAACGCGAGGGCTCGTTGGGCTTGCTTGACCAATTGAATCAACGTGTCGTAGTGGTCGACCAATGTGCCGGTGGCGTGGTTCTGAGCTCGCAGCAACGACAGCGATTCATGCCGAGCGACTTCGTAGATCAGATCGAATTCAGGATCCAAACCCGGTGGGAACTTGCTGCGTCCAAATTTGACTTCTTCACCATGCAGACGTGCTTTGGCGATGTTCTTGGTCAGCGTGGCTTCCACTAGCGGGCCAAATTCGCGAATTTCGAGGCTGTCGGCTGCGAATTCAAGGGATTTGACGAGTGATTTTTGTGGGACCTCGGCCGATCGAAGCATGCCTGCCGTGCGTGTGATGTCGGCGGACTCAGGCAGTTCAGGAACTTTCAATTGGTCCCAGCGTTCGACGTCGGCTTGGCGAGCCAGGTTGTACGTGTTCTCCACCACATCGATCAATTCACGAGCGATGTTGCGTTTGACGTCGCCGCGGCTGAGCATGGAAATCAGAGTTTCCGTTTCGGCGGGCTGCAGGGATTCGATCAAGTTTCCGATCGCGACTTGTCGCAACCAGATTTCCTCGACCTCATCGGTCAAACGCCAACCAGGCGGCAAGTCCAATTCAAACGGCAGTGCTCGGGCAAGTTGGGAGAACAGACTGTCGAGCGTGCAAATGCGCAATCGGTGAATGTTGCGCAGCAAGCGATGGAAAAGTTGCCCGCAAACATGACGCGGCAAGCCTTCGATGCCGACTTGTTGTCGCAATTCCGCGATCGCTTTTTCGCTCGGATCGATCGCGGCTTGGCCGAGCGTGATCAAGACTCGTTCAAGAATTTCACCGGCGGCTTTGCGAGTGAACGTGGTCGCGAGGATTGTTTCTGGTGGCGCACCGGTCAGCAGAATCTTCAGCAGCCGAGCGGTCAGTTGGTAGGTTTTGCCCGTGCCGGCGGAAGCACGCACCAACGTCGGCTCAAAGGCTTCTCGCAGCGTGGTCGGTGACTCGACGACAAAGTCCAGTTCGTCGGGAAGCAAGTCGTCGTCTGGAAGTTGATTGTCTTCGTGAAGCATTTCGGCTTCCGGAGGACTGGCGTCCTCGTCGAAAAACGGGTTGTCGTCAAACAAGGGGTGCTCAGATGGGTTGCTCATTCGAAGGCCTCCGTTTCGTCATCCATGGGAATGAACACGCTCTCGTTCATCAGCATTTCATAGTCGTCGAATTCGACGCCGTCCGGATTGGGCTCGAAGTGACAAGCTCGGATTTCGCGAATGCAGTGGTGAATCAATTCGTCTGCGGCGGCAAATTGTGCGGGAGTGAACTCGGCCAGGTTGATTTGCGTCTCGGTGTCTTTTTCGGCCACGTTGAAGTACCCCAGTTCAACATCCACCGGGTCGGCATCGATCCCGAGATCGGGTATGAAACGACGGTACAGCGGCAATTGCAAATCCACCCACTGTGTCGATCCATCGGGCAGTTTTTTAAGGTGTTTCTTTTCCGGTTTGTGACCGTGTGTTTTGTAGTCGAGAATCGCCCAACGCCCGGTTTCGGGATGATAGTCGATGCGGTCGAAACGTCCTCGCAAACCCGTGAACTGGCCGTCCAGGTTGATGCCCGTTGGCTTCTTGGGTTTGCCGGTGATGGGATGGATCTTTTTCTCATCGACAGCGTCTTCCACCGCGTGAATTTGCCATCCCGCAGCGGCGCGTTCGGCTTGTCGAAGGGCGACGGTTTTCAGACGTCGTTGGGCTTGGCGAACTTGCAACTTCACCGTCGTGGAGGTGTTGTCGCCGAAGTGCTTGGTCGCGTATCGGTGAAGCTCTTCGATCAAGGCTTCTTCAATGCGTTTGGGATCGGTTTCGTTCTTGTAGTCGCCTCTTCCAAACTCTTCGAGAGCACCGTGGACAAGGTCACCAAACTGGTTGGCCGCCAATTCCAACGGTGAATCATCTAGCGGTCGTAGCCTCAAAACATGTCGCAGGTAGAACCGGTAGGGACATGCGAGGTAAGCGGAAAACGCGGTGACACTGAGCGTGTTGATCGTTCGCCCAGGTTCCGGTGGCGGGGGAGCGAAGAAGGCTTGAGAATCAACGCTGACCGCAGGAGGTGGCTGGATCGGTTCAATCTCGATCTTGGGTCGAGGAACTGTCAATAAATCACAAACCCGCTTGGCCGCTTCTTCGGGCGTCGCCGCGGCGAGCAAACGCGACGGCGGTGTGGGGGATCCGTCGGCACTGTGCGAACCGACCAGGAAGCGAACCGTTTCGCGAGAGGTCAGCAATTGCTGCATCGCATGCACGTCACGAGCGTAGCGGCGATCGTTGGCGGATTGATGCAGTGTCGATCGCAGCGACTGGGGCAAGAACGGGTCGCCCGATTGGGCTTCGGGAACGAAGGGATGATTCAATCCGCAAACAACGAGAGCCGGCGAGTCATCGAGAGCAAGGTCCAACCATCCCAACAATTCAATTTCGGTGGGCGAGGGATCGTCGACCCAACGCACTTCGCTCATTCGTGACGCGAGCATCTCAACAGCGACGGAACCTTCGACCGGCTCGTCGAGCGACGGACTGAGGTCAGCGAATCGATGCAGCAATCGGAAGACCGCACGCAGGGCTTGCTGTGTTCTGGAGATCGAAGTGTCGGGCTCCGCTTCTTCCGACTCTTCGGCGGCATCGGGATCCGCCGGCAGAAGCGACTGAGCGGATTCGCCATGCAGTTCGAGCAAGATCGCTTGAAGCGTTTCGCTCCATTGCCGAATCGGTTGTGGTTCGGTGTTTTGGATTAGCGGCGACAACCATTGATCCAAAACGTTGCGAATTTGGTTGGCGGTTTCTGATTGCTGGACTTCTTCTGGAAGGGGCTCGTCGACTGACCGTGGAAAGGCAGACGAGAGAAGTTGATCGAGTTCCCGCAACCACTTTTCCGATTCGGGATGGTCAGGGCAGTGCTTGCTGACATAACGAGCCACGTCGGCGTGACGGACGAGCGCGGCCAGCGATCGCCAAGTCCGTCGTTGCAGGTAGGTGACAATCAAGTGCATCAATCGTCCAACCGCGGTTTGTCCGACGCGGTGTCCCAAGTGGCGATGCGTGGCGACGCCGAGCAAATCACAGCGGTTCTCGATCGGTTCGACTTGCGATTCGTCGGTGACGCCGATCGTGATTTGATCGACGCGATACTTTTGCCCCAGTTGCGCCAGCGTTTCCATCACCGCGGCAGTTTGGTCCGAGATGTCTCCGGCGGGAATCAGTTGGTCGTCTTGCAAAGGCAAGCAGTGCGATTGCCAAAGGCCAGCGTTCAGGTTTCCAAACGAGTCGAATCGTTTCGCGTGGGCATCGGGAGCTGCCACCAAAGCCGTGATTGCAGCCGAGTTCTTGGACGATTCGACTTGGGACAACATCGAGACCAGCAGTTTGGAAATGTCGGTGGTCCCGATCAACACCAGCGGCCGAGTTGCGCGGCAAGCGTTGTTGCGAATCGCGTCGAGCTGGGCTTCGTTGGGATCGGCTTTTCCCGCCGCAGCCAGTTCCGCCAAATAAGCCTTCATCAAGTCGACAAAGAACTGCCAGCGACGACGTTCACCGGCTGAGTCGCACATGTCCAGCACGTCCGCGTAGGTCAAACCTTCCGCGGCGATGGAATTGTGCAGTCGCCGCATCGTGCCACCCAGTTCCAGCCAAGCGTCGGCTGCATCGAGCGCCGGTGGGCTGGAAATCAGCACGCTCAAGTCATCTTGATTGGCCGCAGCGAGAACCCGAGCCCAGGCCAACGTTTGTTCGAAGTCCAATGCCGCCGCGTCGGATTCGTACAACCTGGAGGGCAGGTCGCCGACCGTCAACATTCGCGGGAGATCCACGGTTTGCTTCGCCGCGTTGGCCTCGGCTTGCAAAAGCTCCTTCATGCGGTCGATTGCACGGCGGGAGGGGAACACCAAATCCAAGTGCGACAAATTCCAGTCGCCTTTGGTTTTCGGCCCGTTGGTTTCTTTCAGCCACTGCAGGCTTGAGACCAGCAGCGGTTGGTTCCATCCCAGAAAGAGTGTGTGCGTCATTCGGTTTGAATATTAAATTCGCGGTGGGGGGGCGAGCAGAGAGCGCTGGCGTCAAATGCGGGGGAAACGCAGTGCTATTCAGCGTCAGGTTTTTCTCGCACCCAAACTTCGTCGTTTTCGACCTTGACATCAAAACAGTCGACTTTGGTTCGCGGGTTGTCTTCCCAGGTGCCGTCTTTGATGCAGAATCGCCAAGCGTGCCAGGGGCAAGTCACCGAGTGGTCTTCGACGTGACCCTCTGCCAGCGACGCACCCATGTGGGGACACAGATCGTCAATCGCGTACCATTCGTCGCCTTTGCGAAAAACCGCGACCATTCGGCCGTCAACCGGCACCGCTTTGCCCACGTTGTCTTCAAAATCGGAAACCTTGCCGACGCTTTCGTATTCGCTCATTTTTTCGTTCTCGGTTCAATTTGGACTGCGTTTTCGCCGCTCAGCGTACTGATCCTCCGTTTTATCCCACGCCAGCGAATTCCCCAATGAGGCTGAGGATGACTCCGGCGGCCGGATTCGCTTTAATGGACACCCGGTTGTCGCTTGACCACTCGATCCGTCTTTGGTGCCAGTTTTTTATGATTCATCACGAACTCCGACGAAAACTCGAATCTCGCGTTTTGCCTCACGTGCAAACGCCGGCTCAGTATGTTGGCGGGGAACGCAACATCATCGTCAAAGACCATCGGAAATTGCGAGGGAAAATCGCCGTTGGATTTCCCGATGCGTACACGATCGGGATGAGCCACCACGGGCTGCAAGTCCTGTATTCGATGATCAATCGGCGAGACGATTGGTGTGCTGAGCGAGTCTTCATGCCTTGGCCGGACATGGAGGCCAAGCTGCGTGAGCACAACCTGCCGCTCTACACGCTGGAAACGTTCACGCCTCTGAATGAGTTTGACGTCATTGGATTGTCGCTGCAGTACGAAATCAGCTCGCCCAACGTGTTGACGATGGTCGACCTCGGCGGGATCCCGCTCGACGCCGTTGACCGGACGATGGCGGATCCATTGTTGGTTGCGGGAGGACCATGTTGTCAAAACCCGGAGCCGATGGCCGACGTCTTCGATGTCATGGTGACCGGCGACGGCGAACCGGCGCTGCCGGAGGTTTGCGAGTTGTGGCTGAGCCTTCGTGAAGAGGCCCGCTTGCCTGACGGAACATTCGTGACTGGTGAAGAAGGCCGGAAGCAACGCGAAGACGCCTTGGCCCGCGTGGCTCAGCAATTGGCGTTTGCTTATGTGCCTCGGTTCTACGAGCCTCAGTATTCTGACAACAACCGAATTGGATCGATCGTTCGAACTCGCGATGACGTGCCGGAGACAATCGCCCCCAGCGTGATCAGTGACTTGGATGGCATGCCGTTGCCGACCGAGCCCATTGTGCCGTACGTCAACTGCGTGCACGACCGAATCGCGATCGAGATCATGCGAGGTTGCCCGCACCTGTGCCGGTTCTGTCAAAGCACTGTGATCAAACGGCCGCTGCGAATTCGAGAGGTCGACACGATCGTCGACGCGGCGTTGGAAAGCTATCGCAGCACTGGCTTCAACGAGATCAGCATTCTGTCGCTTTCCAGCAGTGACTACCCGCACTTTGCCGAACTGGTGAAACGGTTGCATGAAGTCTTCGTGCCTCTGGACGTGAACATCAGCGTGCCGAGCTTGCGAGTCAACGACCAGTTGCGAACACTACCCGAATTGCT
>NZ_JBICHO010000150.1:0-2849 GCF_043100905.1 Rhodopirellula sp. JB055
GGTGTCGCACACCGTCTCTGCCGAAGCAATCCTGTCTCCGGCTCCATTGGAGCCTGGCAATCCATGGCACCAGAGTAGAACAGTTGTCCCCAACTGTTCCATCGGGCATTTCTCCGCTGCCAAGCTTCGTTGCTTCACCAAGTCCATTGCCAGCCGTCCGCGTCACGCTGCTCGACGGATCGACCCTGGCACGCAGACATTGTTTCGCGGAGTTCAGCTTCGACCCCGGGCAAGAGGGATTTCTTCTTTTCTGTCATGCCGCCAACGTCAGATCCGACCGGAAACGGAGGCAAAAAGGAAAACGGGGCCATCTTGGCCGGGGAAAGATCGCACGAGGGATCCATGACGTAATTCTTGCGTTGGATTGGCGAAACAGGCATCGTTCCAAGGGACTTCGACGAATCCGCCTGGCAGTTGACGCTGATGGCACCAGTGAGGACCGCAGCTGCGATGAGTTTCATGTCAATCGTTCCCTCTGAATGCCTACCGGGCTTTTGCGTGTTTTGGCTGACTCACTATGGCGTTCCAGGTACCCTGGTTTTTCATTGATCAATCATGCCGAACGTTTCCCGGATGGAGTGGATTCTATGAAAAGCATCGCCAGTCTCGTTGTCGCAGCAATGTTTGTGATTTCATTGCCCGGAATGTCCGACGGGCCACCCGATCCGTTTTCGGACAATGAGATCACACCGCGAGAGGGCGCCCCCAAGTACGATCCCACAAAGCCGTGGAGCGAAGAAAACCGATTGCGACTGACTTTGTCTGTTATCAAGCATCCGACTTATCGATTCGATTCCGCAGTCGTTTCGTTGAAGGCAAAGAACATCAGCGATCAACCGCTTCAGCTGGATTCTGAACTGATCATTGGTTTCAATGTTCATTTTCGTACTGACCTTGAACCGACTGACGAACAGATCCGAGTGTTGCCTGATCCACGCTGTGTCGACTACAGGAATGAACAGGATCGAGCGAAACCGACAAAGGCCGAAGCCGCTTCGCGGTTCACCGTGCTCAAGCCGGGGGAGGCGATCAATCGTCGAATTGACCTTGGCGAACCGTTGCTTGATGGAGGGGGAGGCCGAGCTTACATGACGACTGAATCGGGTGAAATGTTTCACGTTGAAACCTTCGGCGAAGGTTCATCCGAGCTTGTCTTTCCAAAGACGGCGAGCGAGTTGACGTTGCGCGTGTACTATGAACGCGGCGTTGGATTGACTCCAGGCATCTTACTCGAGGAGTATTTCGGTCTACCTATTGAGCAACTGAAGGTGCCTTGGAATGGGCGAGCGATCTCTGCGCCATTGGTCTTGAAGCTGCAAAGAAATCAAGCGGCGAACGATGGTGCTGTATCGGAGTGAATCCGATTCGTTGATCACGGTTGAGTTCCGCCGGGCAGTTCTCCGCCGCGGAGCCTCGTTGCCTCATCCATTCCACTGCCAACCGTCCTCGTCCCGCTACTCGACGATTCCACCCAGCCACGCAAACATTTGGGGACAAATGTTCTACTATGCCGAGCTTCGCTCGAGGGCTAAGTAAGGTCTGGCAAGCCACAGCACCAGAGTAGAACAGTTGTCCCCAACTGTTCCGCCGGATAATTCTGCACTGCCAAGCCCCGTTGCTTCACCAAGTCTCCCGCCAACCATCCGCGCCTCACTGCTCGACGAATCCACCCAGCCAAGCAAACATTTGGGGACAAAAGTTCTACGCTCTCTAGGCTTCGCCCGATTCAGTCGCTCTCGCCAGGGCCGATCGTGCGGAGGAGGAACTCTTCGTACTTTCGCATGCGGCCCAGTCGTTTGACATCACCGCCGAGACCGTGGCCGCCGGTGGGATCCAAGAACAACTCGACGTTGGTTTCCTTGCCAGCCTTCAGAAGTGCCCGATAGATCGCCATGGTGTCTTGGAAAAGAACGTTGGTGTCTTCCATGCCATGAACCAACAGGAGCTTGCCCTCCAGATTTTTGGCCAGCGGCACCAAGGAGTATTTCTCTTGGTCCGGTGTGCCTTTTCGTGACGGGCCGACCGTGCCGGTGGTGTACCAAGAGTTGTAGTTTTCCCACTGCGTCGGCCCGGCACCGGCCATGCCGACTTGGAACACATCCGGCTCCGTGTACAGGCACATCTGGGTTTGAAAACCACCGAAGCTCCAGCCATAGATGGCAACTCGCTGGTCGTCGGTATTGAAATTCTCGGTCATGAATTTGACGCCGTCGACGAGATCCTCTACCTGTGGCTTGCCGACTTGCTCATAGTTTGATTTCTCAAACAACCCGCCGTAGCCGGATTGTCCACGGGGATCCACGACAATCGTGACATAGCCGTGTTTCTGAGCCATGTACATCTGGAAAAAGTATCCGTCGGGGCTGTAGCTGCCGTCGTGGACACTGTGACGGTTGCCGAGAGGTCCGCCATAGACATAGATCAGCAGCGGGTGCTTGTCTCGCTTTTTCCATCCCTTCGGTTTAAACATCATGCCGGAGATGGTGTGTCCGTGTCGGTTCTCGTAATCGAAGAATTCGGGCTCGACCGCGATCAGCGACTTCGTCTTTTCGGGATGCGAGTCCGTGATTCGGGTGACCTTTTTCTTTTCGTTCTGGGCGATCAGTTCGGTCAATTCGCCATAGGTGACGTGGTTCCCGATCATCCGTTTCCCGTCATTGCTAATCGCAACGTCGGTGAAGTTGCCATCCTTCTTATTGAGGCGTGTCAGCTCGCCGTCTTCGAGATCCAGCACGTAAACCAATTGCTGGGCCGCCGATTCTATGGATGCAGTGACGAACAGTTGGGTGTGATCATCGGACAGTCGAATCGGATAAACCTCATATCGTCCGCTGGTCAATTGTCGAACG
>NZ_JBICHO010000151.1:0-7289 GCF_043100905.1 Rhodopirellula sp. JB055
ACGTCTCGGTGGACGCTGCCGGCCAAGGTCGCCGCCAGCGTGTTCTCGTGATCCGAAAAGACTTGGTAGTACTGATCAAACGCCTTCTTACGAACGTCGCGATCGGTGCTGTGCAGAAACTGAATGAACGTCGCGTGCGACAACTCCATCCGTTGTCCGTCTTCGTTTTCGAGCTCACCGAAACGCAGGTCCGCGTCGTTGAGCTGACGAAAGGCATTGCCCGCCGCTCCAGCCATCTCGCCTTGCATCGCCAGCAAACGTTCTTCGCGATCGGTCAACGTGTGTGGGCGATAACGTACGATTCGCTCGAGCAACAACTTGTAGGGTTCCAGAACCGGATCGTTCAAAAACGATTCCATTTTTTCCGGCTCGATGCTCAGCAATTCGGGACGAACAAAGCTGCTGGCCTGCGACGCTTTCACGGCCAAGTTTTGAAACCGCGACTTGCGGGCTTGATGATCGCTATCGGATTGATTCTCGGTTGTTCGCAGAAATGCGTAGGTGCCGCAGCGTTCTGCCATTCGGTCGAACTCGCCATCGAAGTCCAAGAACTCACGGATGACTTGAGCCGATTCGCCCAAGCGTCCGCGGAAGGTTTCGAAGGTGTCGATTTTCGACGTCAACGTGTCGAAATCAGCCTGCCAATCCTCCTGGGATTCGTACAGGCTGGACAGGTCCCAGCAATCGCTGGCAGCGACTTCGTCGCGGGTTGGCAATTTCGTGGCGGCAGGTGCGTTCATCCGTGGAGCATCGTTGGTGAGAGGAGTGAAGATGAGTTCAAGCCGGATAGTTTAACATCCGACTCAAACCGCCATCACCGCCTCATGGGGCCAGTCCCAGATCCTGTCCATTCGCCTGATTCGCGGTGTTTTGGAACGGATTCGGCCCCACAGAATGAATCCGCCATCCCTCACCGGACGCAAATTGCCCTGGTTCAGTCCGCCCAAGTTCAGTCCGGCCGGGCTCGATCTCGACTGGCTCGAACTTCAAGGCTTGGCCGGAATACGGGTCCCGCGTTGCCTCGGCCGGCAAACCCAACCGATCGAGGTTCACTTCCGACGCCGTCAGCCCCTGGTCTCGGATCGCGTTGAGAATCCGCAGACACCGACATCGAATGCGATCTCGTTCGAACGATGCACGACAGGAGTCCATCGCAGTCATCGCTGCTTGCGTCATCACTTCCGTCGGTGGACCACGATTGGCTGACCAATCACAGGGAGGCGTTTTGCCCCTGTCGATTTGATTCTGCATCGCGGCCAAGTAGTCCGGCATCTGGTTCGAAAACACTCGCAAAGCTGCCGGCATGGATTGAATCGAAGCGATCCCGTAAACCCGTTCGGTTTTGAGAGTGTGCAAGAACGCGTCGCTCGATTCCTGTTCCGCCAACACTTTTTCGATTGCCGCGTGCGTGCCGGGATCCAGCGGCGAGACCTGCATGATCGCATTGAGTTGATCGATCGCGGACTGCCGGATCGCAACGTTGGTTTGATAAACAACGACTGTCGGACCCGTCTCTTGCAATCCTGTCAAACGCATCAAATCAACGCACAGCATCGCGGATTCATCGACCTTGCCTTTGGCTGCCAAAAACCGCGAACCACAAAGCATCAACCGGCCAACCATTCGCAATCGGCTGACTTCTTTCAGCAAGACTTGCATGTATTGATCGGGCGGCATCACACCCGACGGCGCTAGCGGAGAGGGCCACGCGTATCGCTGGCAATGCGACGCGTCTCGCAGAGCAGGCACGACCTCTGGGTGCTTTTGAAAAGCGTCTTCAAACAACGCCTCGTTTTGTGCAGACAATGGTCGGTGAAGATCAGCTGCCGCATCGGAATTCAGATACGGATGGAGAGTCTTGGCGAGTTCTTCCGCCGACTCGATGACCTGCAGTATCTCCCGTCGCGCATCCACTTTGTCCGCCATCGGCCAAACAGATGCGGGAGTCCGATCACCCAATTCCGAGAGCGAGATCGGATCACCAGCCGACGCAATGGTCTGCAACTGTTTCTGAATCCGGTATTGCCGAAGCCCGATTGGGAACATCACCACCAACAGACCGACGCACAGCAAACCCAGACAGCCGAGTGAAATTGTTTTCGCGTTCATGCTCCCCCAGGCCAGATCACCCGCTAGCAGGGGCGCAAAAATTTGGTAAGTAGGCCAGGTTTCCACCTGGCAACCCAGCCGATGCTGCGAAAGAAGCGAGGCGTAATGACGCTTTAACTCATTGGCAATGTGAGTCGTCTATCGCTCGAGTACTTGCCCTCGCCAGGTGGGACCATGGCCTACAACTTAGTGCATGCCAGGTGGAACCATGGCCTACAACTCAGTGCGTGCCAGGTGGAACCGTGGCCTACGATCTAGCCGGCGGCAAACGCTGCCTGGGCTTCCGTCCGAATTTGATCGGCGGGTTTCCCGGTCGCGGCACACAATCGTTTGACCTCGTCATTTTCCAACGAGAACCGCAGCGTTCCATCCGGCAAACGCACCGTCTTGCCCTTCGCAGGTCCGTCGGGCGTTTGAACCGTCTGACTTTCGCGAGCCAGCTTGGACCGATTCATCTCCGTTCGTCGAATTCCGATCGTGCTGGTTTGAGTGAAGAGCAATGTTTGCAACGCACCGATTCGGCTGGCGTCGCACAACACCGAAACCGTTGTCGCCAAGCGTCCCTTTTTCATCACGATGGGCGTCTGCCAAACATCGAGGGCTCCCGCGTTCATCAACAACTCGCTGACATTGGCCAACTGTTCCGCCGTCGCGTCGTCGATGTTGCTTTCCAACAAGGTGACGCGATCGGTTTCGATTTGACCTTGGGAAGAACTCGGTTCGGTCAGCTCACCCAGCGTCACCCGCAACAGGTTGGCGTGGCCTTCCAGATCACGTGTTCCCGTTCCATAGCCCACTCGCAAGGGAGTCATCGCCGGAGGCGGTCCAACCGATCGAGCCAGCGTCTTGATGATCGCGGCCCCGGTGGGCGTGGTCAGTTCGGATTCGATGTCGCATGCCATCAAGGGCACACCCGTCAGGATTTCCGCGGTGGCAGGCGCCGGCACAGCAACGCGGCCATGATCAATCGTGATCGCACCGGTCCCGGTGGGAATGGTTGACGACGTCGCGTGTTGAACGTCCAACGCATCGATCGCGATCGCAACGCCGACGATGTCCGCGATGGAATCGATCGCGCCGACCTCGTGGAAGTGGACTTTCCGAAGCGAGCAACCATGGACCTTGGCTTCCGCTTCGCCCACGCACAAAAAGATCTTTTTCGCGAGAGCCTTGGCGGATTCGTTGATCTCGGTGGCCTCGTCGATCATTGCATCGATGTGATGCAAATGCCGGTGAGCCTTTTCCGGCGGGTGATCGATGTGGATCTGCACGGCACGGAAACCGCACTTTTTCACTTCCTCGGTCCGCAGCTTCAAATCCGGCAGATTCAGCGATTGCAGCCCCTGCTGGATCTGGTCCACGGACACGCCCAAATCGATCAGGGCGCCCAACGTCATGTCGCCGCTGATTCCCGATAAACAGTCAAAGTGCAGTGTTTTTGTCATGCGGATAATGGAGCAAAACGAGCTGAAATTACCAGGCCGCCGCTTCATCAAAACCTCACCAGAGGCCTCCACAAAGCGCGTTCCGGTGAACACCTGATTCGTGGTAACTTGTCTGCCTACCGCAACTTGCTTGTCATCTCCTCCGGAACTTTTCATGACCGACGAAAACGAAAATTTGCCAGCCGAAGCCATTGGCGAAGATGAATTGCAACGGCCGCAACCGATCGATGATCCGATCTCCGACAATCAGTCGCAGGACTTGTACCAAGTCATGCGGCACACGATCGAGCGATTGGAAAAGGACAACACGGCTCGCGGTGACGTGAAGATCCTTTCCCGAACGATCCGGGAACTGCGGTACGCATTCAAGGTCTTCCGGCCGTATCGACGGAGACGCAAAGTCACCATTTTTGGATCGGCCAGGACGGCACCCGATCGCCCCGACTATCAAGCCGCTGTGGACCTGGGTCGCCGCATGGCCGCTCACGGTTGGATGGTGATCACCGGTGCCGGCGGCGGCATCATGGAAGCCGGTCACAAAGGTGCCGGACGCGATGCATCGATGGGTCTGAACATCATGCTGCCGTTCGAACAAGGCGCGAACGAATACATCGAGAACGATCCCAAGCTGGTCACGTTGAAGTACTTCTTCACTCGCAAATTGATGTTCCTCAAAGAGTGCAGCGGCATCGTCTGCTTGCCCGGAGGATTTGGGACGCTCGACGAAGGCCTCGAAGTTCTGACGCTGTTGCAAACCGGCAAGCAAACCATGATGCCGTTGATCTTCCTCGATCATCCCGGCGGCAGTTACTGGAAGGACCTCGGCAAGTTCATCGACAAGCAACTGATGTGCAACGGCATGATCAGTCCCGAGGACGTGGCCCTCTACAAAATCACCAACTCGGTTGATGAAGCCGTCGAAGAACTGCTGACGTTCTACGACGTCTATCACTCACAACGTTACGTCGGTCACCAATTGGTGTTGCGGATGAAGCAAAAGCTTTCTGAGGAAGCGTTGGAATCTATCCGGACCAACTTCGCTGATATTCTGAAAGATGGCACGTTCGAACAAACTGGTCCATTGCCAGAAGAAGCCGGCGAGCCAGAGCTGGCCGACTTCCCAAGGTTGGTGTTCCACTTCAACCGTCGTGGTCTCGGTCGATTGCGGATGTTGATCAACCAAATCAACGGTCACCCTCTGACCACCACCCCCGATCCCGAGTGCTGAACAGAGTTTGAACACTTCGAGGCCCGACGGGCCGGCACAGCCCTTGCCGGTGCCGTCAGGCACCGGAAACAGTTCCTGCTACTTCACCAGTCCCGGAGGGGCGACCGAGGACAGCCCCAGCAATCGTGCGACGCAGATCCAGCAACCGAACATTCAAACTGTTGATATCAGACCAGCCAGAACGCGATAGGGTCGGGTTCGTCTTCGGTAACCGTGGGCTATCGCCCATCGGCTGATCGCTCAATCTACCCAACGTATTCAATCAACAACCTGCTAGCCAACTCATCCCCTCACTACCCGACACGTCACAGCCTGTTGATTGACTCGAGTTCACAACCCGACGCGTGAGTTTTGAAGTTACGTTTTTGCGTGGGGCATTGGTTTTCCCAAAACCCGACGCGTCAGCGAGGCGAAGTCAACATCGTTTTTCCCTCGCTGACGCTTCGGGTTTTGAGAAAAGCGCAACTTCAAAACGCGTGAGCGAGGGATCTACCAGCTCGTTGCAATGGCAGGTGATCCCTTGCCCACGCTTGGGGTTAGGATGAGATCAACAAACCGGTCAGCGAGGGACCACATCGCCCCTCGCCCCCATGCGTTTCGATGAAGCATCTTCACGATCGCATTGGTTGGCATGCTCGCCTGCAAAGCCTTAAGCTAAAAGCTTGGCCCCCATCCCCATCGCAGCCGACGAGGATCTCTGATGTCGACAACCCTTCCAGAAATCGCACCCCCAAAAGTTCGCCACACCCAGTTGTTCATCGATGGACAGTGGCGTGATTCGGCCAGCGGAAAAACGTTCGCCACGATCAACCCAGCCACCGAAGAAGAGATCGTTCAAATCGCCGAAGGTGACAAAGAAGACATCGACGCGGCGGTGAAGGCGGCTCGCAAAGCGTTTGAGTCGGGTCCCTGGCGGACGATGGACGCTCGCGATCGCGGACGGCTGATGATGAAGCTTGCTGATGCGATTGAGAACGAGATCGATGAGCTGGCTCAACTTGAAACACTCGACAACGGCAAACCCCTTCGCGAATCACGGCACGCGGATTTGCCCCTGGTAATTGATGCCCTGCGTTACTACGCCGGCTACGCGGACAAGATCCAAGGCGAAACGGTTCCCATTCGCGGCAACTACCTCTGCTACACACGGAAAGAACCGGTCGGTGTGGTCGGTCAGATCATCCCTTGGAACTTCCCCATGCTGATGGTCGCTTGGAAGTGGGGCCCGGCTCTCGCCACCGGTTGCACGATCGTGATGAAGCCCGCTGAACAGACACCGCTGACCTGCTTGCGAATGGCACAGCTCGCCAAAGACGTCGGCTTCCCCGATGGCGTCATCAATGTCGTGCCGGGCTTTGGACCAACCGCCGGTGGAGCCCTGGTCGACCATCCTGGCGTCGACAAAATCGCCTTCACGGGAGAACACCGAACGGCTCAATTGATCATGAAGAACTCCGCCCAGTCGTTGAAACGACTGACGTTTGAACTGGGCGGCAAGAGTCCCAATGTGATCTTCAGCGACGCGGACTTGGACGCTGCTGTGCAAGGCAGCTTCGTGGGTCTGTACCTGAACCAAGGCCAATGTTGCTGTGCCGGCAGTCGCGTGTTCGTCGAAGAATCGATTCACGAAGCCTTCGTCGAAAAGCTGACCGATTTGACGAACAACCGCGTCGTCGGCAACCCGTTCGAACACACGACGGAACAGGGTCCTCAAATCGATCAAGCTCAATTCGACAAGATCATGAGCTACATCGACAAAGGCAACCAGCAAGGCGCGTCCTGCGTCAGTGGTGGCAAGCGTTCCGGAGATCGTGGTTACTTCATTGAACCGACCGTGTTCACCGACGTTCAAGACGACATGGCGATCGCTCGCGATGAGATCTTCGGTCCCGTGATGAGCGTGCTGTCATTCAAAGACAGCGACGACATCCTGAAACGAGCCAACGACACGATGTTTGGATTAGCGGCCGCCGTGTGGACGCAAGACATCAAGAAAGCCCACCACTTCGCCGCCAACGTTCGCGCGGGAACCGTGTGGGTCAACTGTTACGACGTCTTCGACGCCGCCGCCCCATTCGGCGGATTCAAGATGAGTGGCCAAGGCCGCGAACTAGGCACCGAAGGCCTGAAGGCTTACTTGGAAAGCAAAACCGTGACGGTGGCCCTTTGAGCCACGGAAGTGGCGACACAGGCTTTGTCGGGCCTTGGAAGTCGTGCCGTTTTGAAGTGCCGTTCTCGCAATGCCTGAAGACCCCCGCCCGACGAAGGAGGTTGTGCAGTTTTTAAGTGCTGTGCCAGTACCTCCTTGAGAACCCTTCCCGCGGCGCGGGAGGGGTCGGAAAGCGAGCGTTCAGCGAGATTTCCGGGCGGGCAACTCCTTTGCCGCCGACCTGGCCTTTTACTATCGCACCCCGGTTAATCTGATGGGCGAAAGCTCGGAACTGGCTGCCGGCATCAACGTGTCCAACATTGGAAACAAAATATCCTACAATGAAGTAGACAAATTA
>NZ_JBICHO010000152.1:0-7611 GCF_043100905.1 Rhodopirellula sp. JB055
CAGGCGAATGGATCAAGGACGAGTTGGTTGAATGGTCCATGTCGTTTGAATGGCAAGATGAACTGGAGTGGTCATGGTTGTCGAGAGTTGACAAATTGCAAAAAAGGGGATTGTCCGAGAAACATTTAGTTGTACAGTGCAAGTAAATGGCTGCGACGTACAGGTAAATAGCCGAGGCGGATCGACTGATTCTCAGATCGGAACGAAATGACTGATCGATTTTGCGGGAGGACGAACATGGACCATGAGGAACGACCTGGGTTTCTGCTCAGTCGATTGGCGTACCTGTTTCGAATTCGGATCACAGACGTTTTAAGAGAGGCGGGGCTGGATTTGTCGGTCGAAGAATCTTCGATTTTGATGGTGCTTCATGAAGCCGGCGAGCCGCTCCGTACGGGAGACTTTGCGGAACTGGTGATGCGTGACATCACCACCGTGACTCGGCAGGTGGATGGATTGGTCAAAAAACGATTGGTCTCGCGAGAGCGTGATCCCAATGACGGTCGAGCGGTTCTGATTTGCGAGACCGCGAAAGGGACGGAGCAGATGGAGAAACTGATGCCGTTGGCGAAGACGCTTCGGCAGCGATTGAAATCAGGGATCAGTGCCCAGCAATGGAGAACCACGATCCAAACGATGCAGAGGATGCAAGAGAACTTGATCGATTGAAGTCGCAAGTCGATGAACCGATTACCCCCTTTGGAGAAAAGTCCGATGAATCGAACACGAAACGCACTGTTTGCTGCGAAATTGCTAGCGCTGGTTTTGCTTGGGGCCGCACCCGTGGTTGCTCAGGAGAACGCAGCGACGGCAAAGTTGATGAAGCAATCCAAACAGTTTGAAGAAGAGATCGTTCATGTTTCCGGCAACGTCTACATCGCGGTGGGATACAGTGTTTCGAACGTCACGATGATCGAAGGCGACGATGGAGTCGTGATCATCGACACGGGCATTTCGCTGGACGATGCCAACCGGATCGTGACTGAGTTCCAAAAGTTCAGCGACAAACCAGTCAAAGGAATTGTTTTCACGCACTCCCATGGTGACCACACGAACGGAGCTGCAGCGTTTTTTGGGGAAGAGCGACCACAGATCTGGGCTCACAAAAACTTCGGTAGCGAAGCCCAACCGTTGGTGGCTGGTGGGGTGAAGTTTCAAAGCGTTCGAGGTGCACGTCAGGCTGGTTTCAAGCTGCCACCCGAACAACGTATCAACAACGGCGTTGCACCCGTTCGTTATCCCAAGCTAGGGGGTCAAGCTTTCGCATCGCGAGCGGACACCAAGCCGACTCACTTTCTGGAAGAGGACCGTCAAACGATCGAGATTGCAGGGGTCGAACTTGAACTGGTTTCGTCTCCTGGCGAGACCAACGATCAGTTGTTCGTCTGGTATCCCGCCGGAAAAGCATTGTTCGCTGGTGACAATTTCTACCGATCGTTTCCGAACTTGTATGCCATCCGTGGGACTCCCAATCGCAGCGTGCGTTTGTGGGCAGAGAGTCTCGGCAAATTAGCAGCCAACGAGGCGGAGGTGTTGGTCGGCGGTCATACCAAACCGATCCTCGGAGCCAGCAAAGTCAAGCAAGTTTTGGAAGACTACCGTGATGCGGTTCAGTACATTCATGACAAAACCGTCGAGGGAATGAACCAAGGAATGACTCCAGACGAATTGGTCGGCTACGTCCAGTTGCCGGAAGACCTAGCCAGCAAAGATTACTTGCAGCCTTTCTACGGGCATCCTGAATGGGGTGTCCGCAGCGTCTTCAACGGGTACTTTGGCTGGTACGACGGCAACCCATCGAACTTATTTCGTTTGTCACCGCGAGCGGAAGCCGAGCGAGTCGCCCAATTGGTTGGGGGCCCTGACAAACTGTTCGCCATCGCGAAAGCTGCGTTGGCTGACGATGACAACCAATGGGCAGCACAGCTTGCGGATCATCTGTTGGCGATCGACGGTGATTCGGCGGATGCGAAAGTGCTGAAAGCCGATGCGTTGAGCAAACTCGCCGCCGGAATGGTCAACGCCACTGCGAGAAACTACTACCTTACCGTTGCTCGCGAACTTCGTGAAGAAACCGTGACGAAATAATGAGCCCGCATTTTGTGAGTCCGCCGCCACCGCTTCCCATGCTGATCACCGGCATTGCTGGTGTGCCGGGGTACAACGCGTTGCACTACTTTCGGGCGTTGTACGGTGATCAGGTCATTGGAATTCGTCAGCCATCGATGTGGCCGTTGATCGGGGAAGGAGTCGTGGCTTGCGATGTCGAGGACGCGCAGCAGGTGGATGCGTTGTGGGAAAAATATCGATTTGCAAGCTTGTTGAACTGTGGTGGAAGCTGCCGACTGAAGTCGTGTGAGCTGGATCCGGCCATGGCTCATCGCGTCAATGTTACGAGCACGGAAAACTTGATCCGTTCGGCGGTTCGTTACGACGCGCAGATCATTCATTTGTCCATCGATTTGGTCTACGCTGGTCGCGTGGATCGGGGGTACCGCGAACATGATCCGCCCGATCCCGTCACGGTGTATGGGGCGAAGATGGTCGAGGCGGAACAGGTTGTGCGTCGCTTGAGACCGGATGCGTGCCTGCTGCGAATCTCGTTGCCAATGGGGATCAGCTTCAATGGGCACGCAGGAGCCGTCGATTGGATCTCCTCGCGATTCAAGCAGTCCAAACCGGCGACGTTGTACACCGACGAAGTCCGCACCCCGACCTACACGGACTGCATGAACCGGTTGTTCGCTCGGCTGTTGGCACACCCCCTCGAGGGAACCTTTCACGCTGGTGGGATGCGGCGGTTGAGCCTGTATCAGATCGCACAAATTGTTAGCGTCGTAGGCGGTTATGATCCCGATTGCCTGCAAGGATGCCCGCGGGTGGAAGCCGGGCCGATGCCGCCGCGTGCCGGTGACGTGACGATGGATTCGTCCAAGTTAGCGGACGCGATCGGGTTTGAACCGTTTGATCCTTGGCCAACGGACGATGCTCTGGTGCCGACCGATCCGGAATGGCACTACCGAATGGCCAAGCAGTTTGGCGGCAGTGAATCGTCTGTGCATCGACTGCTTTACTGCAATCCAAATCGCCCCGGCATTGTGCCGCCTAGCCGAGATGAGCTTTGGGGCGAACGTTTCGGTAAGGAACCGTCGTGAAAGCATGGATTGGGTTCGACGGTTGATCGGCACGGCGATGCGATGCAGCGCCGCACCATTGGCTTTTGGGTGACCCGTGTTCCGGTTTTCAGTGCAGTTGCTTGGCAAGTGGTTCTTCGATGGCCCGGATGATTTGGGCGTTCTTTTCCGCGTCCAGGGCATCGGCATGCGGCGGTCCAAATTCCCCAGCATCGTTGTTGTAGTACTGCCCGGAAGCATTCGCGAATTCATCGTCGAGAGCGGCGCGGGTGAGGATTTTGGCTCCGATGGTGATGTCTTTGCCTGGGACACCAAATGCCGTTTGCACCATTTTGCTGGCGAGCAAAGAACCTGGGTTCACCGCGATGACGGCCGGGCCGTCTTGACCAAGTGAATCCGCCATCCCACGTGACCACATCGTGAGCGCGAGTTTGCTTTGTGCGTACGCCTCGCCATCGCTCAACAAGCGTTCGCCGCGGAACGCATCCATTGCCACAGGTGACTGAGCTGCGGAAGAAAGATTGATCACGCGTCCGGTCGAATCCATCAATGGCAGAAGACGTTTGGTCAGGAGGTAAGGAGCGATCGTGTTGACCACGAATCGGACGTCGAGTCCTTCCTGTGTCAACGGATCAGACGTTGAGAAAACGCCCGCGTTGTTGATCAGCACATCGAGGTGGTCGTGCTTGGCGGACACCGCATCGGCGAACGCTTCCACCTCGTTCATGCTCGAAAGGTCAGCCACGTAGCTTTCAATCGATGCGTCATCGGAAAGCGAACGCAACATCTGTTGGACTTGTTCCAGTTTCGCGGCACTGCGTCCGTGAATCAAAAGATGATGGCCGAGCGGCGCCAGACTCTTGACAGTTTCCAGGCCGATGCCGTCGGTTGCTCCGGTGATCAGAATACGTTTCATCAGTCTCTCGCTTTGTGTTGAAATTCGGGAAGTAGTTCGTCGGCAATTCTTTTCAAGGTCGACTCGATGTCGGCTTGATTGAATCGCAGGTTCAAGGCGATGTGATTGACACCCATTTCCTGTCGTGATCGCAGGTAGTCGCGAAGCGGATGGATGCCCATTCGCAACCCCAGATGAATCGGCGTGGGCGGGGTGTCGGGGTTTTCTGTGAGGTCGATGTAGAGCGGTTGCAAAACAGGTTGGTTGGGGCGTCCGTTCGCTTGCATCCGCTGTCGCCAATCCTGAATGACTCGGGCTTGCGATTCGGCGGAACGCGGGTAAGTCATCCAGCCATCTCCGTGAGCGGCCAGCCACTCGGGGCTCTGTTGACTGCTACCCGTGATCAGCAATGGAAGTTTGCCAGAGACTGGCTTGGGAAGCATGTCCATTTCGCCGCTGACTCTTCCGCGTTGGTTGTTGAAACTTGGCCACGGATCGCTCATTTTGCGAATGTACTGGTAGGACTCACGAAAGCTGGCACCGCGATCCGCAAACGGTGCGTTGATCGCCGGGTACTCTTCGGGACGATCACCGGAAGCCACGCCAAGAATCAGTCGGCCTCCGGACAGCACATCGGCGGTCGCAGCGGCTTTTGCGACGTGAGCCGGATGCCTCAGTGGCAAGATGATGCTGGCGACGCCCAATGCAATTCGTTCGGTCATCCCAGACAACATTCCAAGGTACACAAACGGATCATAGGTCTGGCCAGCATCCCCAAACGCCGGAACATTGAACGGAACATCACGCAACCAAACCGCCGAGAAACCCAGCTTTTCGGCGAGCTGAACACGTTCGATGTGCCGGTGCATTTCCGGGACAGGCCCCTCACCGTAGCGTTCAATCGGGACCACCAATCCGAGGCTCAGTCGGTTCACATAGAACACGTTGTTGTAGCCACGGTTGATGGATTGGAATTCGACGGTGTCGGGAGTGGTTGCCGAGGACATCTCTCTTTCGATCGATCAAGGGGAGTGGAATGCCGTCGGTTCGCGATGATTCCTCCGGCTGACGTCAATCAACATGACGCATCAGTTCTCGATGACGACTTTGCCCATGGCTTTGCCGCTTTCCAGTCTCGCGTAGGCTTCGCCTGCTTCTTCCAAGGAGAAGTTGGTTTCATCGAGGATGGGAGTCAGGGCACCCGATTCAGCGATCTCGGTCAGCTTGCGAAGGATGTCGCCATGCTCGGATCGTTTGTGATTGTGCAACATCGGAATCAGCATGAAGACGATGTGCAGCGACAATCCTTTGAAGTGAGCCGGGGTGAGATCCAGTTCGCACATCGACACCGTCGTTGCGATTTGTCCGTTGAGTGCAGCGGCTTCGAACGAGTTGGTCAGATTGGCACCGCCGACAGAATCAAACACCAGATCGAAACCGGCTCCATCGGTGTGTTTGGCAACGTATTGCTCGACCGATTCGGTTTTGTAGTTGATGCCTGTCGCACCTAGCTTTTCAATCAGTGCGATTTGTTTGTCACCGCCTCCGGTGGAATAGACGTCGGCTCCAAAGTGCTTCGCCAATTGCAACGCGACGTGTCCCACGCCGCCTGAACCGCCATGCACGAGCACTTTCTGGCCCGCTTGGATGCCTGCGCGAACCAAGCCTTCGTAGGCGGTGATCGCGACGAGTGGCAGTGCGGCGGCTTCCTTCATCGAAAGGTTCTTTGCTTTGTGCGCGATCAAGTCGGCATCGGCAACGATGTACTCGGCCAACGTGCCCGGCAAATCTGCCAGCCCGCCGGCGCAGCCATAGACTTCGTCGCCGACGGAGTAGTTCTGCACACCTTCGCCAACGGCTTCGACAGTGCCGGCGAAGTCCATTCCAAGAATGGCTGGGGCGGGTGGCGACAAAGGCAGGTCCGATCCCATTTTGCGAATCATGGTGTCGACCGTGTTCACGCTCGAGGCGGCAATCTTGACTAAGACGTGGCCCGGTTTGACGGCAGGTTGATCGACTTCGGATGCCTCGAAGGCTGCGTTTTCACCGTAGTTCTTGATCAGCATGGCTTTCATGATTGGTTTCCTTTGAGTCGAGAGTGGCTCGGACGCAATCGCACGATTTCGTTGATTTCGCAGTCGCATGCCTGTTTGTTTGTTAGTACGGTGTGATAATAGAAGTAGATGCCAGCCTGGCAAGAACGCACTTTTTAAGCTTATAGGCACAAAATGGATACTAAAGGAAAAGCACGGCATACGAACTACGAGTTGCCGGCTTGCCCCGTCGAGGCAACGCTGGAACTGATCGGAGGCAAGTGGAAGGGCATCGTGCTTTACTATTTGATGGTCGACGGACGCCTCCGCTTCAGCGTTCTCAAACGCAAAGTTGGCTGTGTCACGCAGAGAATGCTGACCAAGCAACTTCGCGAATTGGAGGACAGCGGTTTGGTTAACCGGATCGTCTACGCCGAGGTTCCACCGCGAGTGGAATACGAATTGACGGAGGAAGGCGAGTCGCTCAAGCCCGTGTTGCTAACGCTGAAGAAGTGGGGCGAAGCCCACGCGTTACCACTGCTTGAAGAGCGAGAGAACCGGAGAGCGGTGGACGCTTCGTGATGGAGTATGTCTTTCTTTTGTTCTGGCGGAATGGTTGGGTTGCATCTCGTCAGAACGCGCCAAAGAAGTGACCGGCCAAACCATCAATGTGGATCGCGGTTGCGTGATGCATTGCTAGCGAAACCGAGCGACAAGCGATCGGACGCAACAATGGGCAATGCGTTTCAGGAGGATGCGATGCCGAGCGATTTGATTCGCGAGGCGAGAGTGGTGGGTTTCATTCCGAGAAGGGTGGCGGCCCCGGCGTCGCCATAGACTTTGCCACCGCATGCTTGCAATGCTTTGCGGATGTTGTTGGCCTCGAGCGATCGAAGTTCGGCGACGGTCATGATGTCGTCCGGTTCGTCTGAGTGAACGGGGACAAGTTTCGTCGATTCCGTGTCGGGTTGCGACGCCAGATTCAACTTGAGTTTGCCAGGCGGCGAGGTGATCAAAGCGCGCTCGAGCACGTGTTGCAATTCGCGAATATTGCCGGGCCAGTCATAGCGTTGCAGTTCGCTGGCGTTGGCTCGTGTGAGCCTGGGGGCCGGTTTGCCAAGTCGCCGCGAAAGGATTTTCAGCAGGTGATCATCCAGCAGCGGCAGAACGTCTTTGCGATTGCGAAGCGGCGGCAGATCAACCGGAAACACACTGAGACGGTAGTACAGATCCAACCGAAAATGGCCCGCCTCCGCTTCGGCTTTTAAGTCGCGATTCGTCGCCGCGATGATTCGGACGTCGACTCTGCGAGTGTGTTCTTCCCCGACGCGTTCCAGTTCGCCTTCCTGCAGAACCCGCAGCAATTTGCTCTGCAAATCCAGTGGAATCTCACCGATCTCGTCCAGGAACAATGTGCCTCCTTCCGCCAGTTCAAATCGCCCGACGCGGTCCCGCAATGCGCCGGTGAAACTTCCCTTGGTGTGCCCAAAGAATTCGCTCTCGTAAAGTTCACGAGGAATCGCGGCGCAGTTGACTTTGATCAGTGGTC
>NZ_JBICHO010000153.1:0-5542 GCF_043100905.1 Rhodopirellula sp. JB055
GTTTTAAAAAAAACGCAACTAAAAAACTGGCTGCGGAGTCGTGCAGTTTTGGGCATGGCTGTTCATCGGGTTGCTGTACGGCGCACCCCTTCCGAAACGAAGCTTGGTGAGAGGTCGAGCGACGGGAGGCTCAATGTTTAGACGGATCCTTTCGTGGCTTGGTTGAATTGCTCGAAAATGAACGTACGGGGCAACATCGGTCTTAGCAGGCAGTGGATATAGTCAGCCGGAACGCGATAGCGTCCGGTTCGTTTCCGATAGCCGCGGAATTGCGCCCGTCGGTTGATCCTTCGGTCTGGGAAAGGTTTTCAACCAACCGTCTGCGAAGCACGTGAGCGGGAGGCACCGGGCTTGATCAAGTAGCGGCGCCTCTCCGAGACGCTGTCATTTGTGAGTCTCCGAGAGAATTGCCTATGTGAGGGTCTACCCAATCATTCCTGCCGACCTGCTTTGTGGACGTCAACGGAAAGATTGCGTTTCGTCAGGTCGGTGAACTGGCTTCGTGATCGTCCGATTGAATCAACCCCAGATCACACGCTGCGACGTAGATGCACGGGATCACGATCAATACCAACACCGTCGAGCTCAGCAGACCAAACACGATCGAAACCGCCGTTGGAATCAACACTTGGGCTTGCGTGCTTTTCTCCAAAGTCAGCGGCAGCAGACCGACCATCGTGGTGATGCTGGTCAACATGATCGCTCGGAAGCGAAGTCGGCTGGCGCTGCGAGCGGAATCATGGCTCGGTTTTCCCTCGGATCGTTCCTTCTTCAAAAACAGCACCAACAGGATTGAATCATTCACCACGATCCCCGCCAAGGAAACGAAGCCAACCAAACTTGGCATGGAAATCTCCATTCCCATCAACATGTGTCCAAAGACCATGCCAATTAGAGACATGGGAATGGCTGCCATCACGATCAACGGTTCCAGCCAGCTTTCAAACTGAAAGCTCAAAATCGCATAGACACCAAACAGACCCAACAGGAACAGAGATGCCATCGATGATCCGGTTTCGCTGGACCGTTCCGCTTCGCCACCCAAGGAGATCTTCAGCCCGGGATGTTGTTCCATCAATTCCGGCATCAGTTCCGACTGAAACGCACGCATCAATTTGGTCGTGTTCACTTCTTCGGTGTCCGTGTCCGCGGTCAATGTCACCGTTCGCCAGCCGTCCACCCTGGAAATCTTCGACCATCCATACGTCGTTTCCAAATCAGCGACCGATTGCAAAGGCACCTGGATTCCGCCGTCCAGGATGAATCGGAAGTCCAAGAACGCTTCTAACGTGTTCCGGCTTTCAGGCTCCAATTGCACGTTGATTTCATATTGATCCACGCCAGCCTGAATGTCACTGACTTTTGCCCCCTGAAACGCCGTGCTGAGTTGACTGGCCATCGCCTGCACGTTCAAACCAAGTGCAACCGCGTCAGGCTTCAAGTGCAAGCGAAATTCTTGTTTGCCGGGACGCAAATCGATGTTGAAGTTGTAAACGCCGGCGTACTTTGACATCCACTGTTGAGTCGCTTGAGCGGCTGATTGAGCGACATGCAGGTCATCGCTTTTGAACAGCACCTCCACCGCTCTCCCTGCTGGTCCTTCCGCCGCTTCTGCGATGGTGACGGAAATCGCGTTCGGCACCTGCCCGACTTCTTCTCGCAACACGCGAATGAACTCAGCGGTCGACGTGTTCCGCTCATCCGGTTCCAGCATTCGAATTGCGACGGTGGCAACGTGCGGCCCCGATTCTCCTGCATCACTATTCTCATTGAATTTCGAGATCACAGTTCGAACCAGATCATTGCCCTCGGGTTGATCCGGAAATCGCTTGTTGGCCCGCTCGACGGCTTGGTTGATATTGCGAACGATGTTTTCGGTCGTGGCCAATGGTGTTCCTTGCGGCATCAAAACGCGAGCCTCCACCATGTCGCCTTCCAGGTCCGGGAAAGGAAGGAAGTTCACCAGACCACCGGCGACCATCGCGAATGCCATGATGAAGGTTGCGATCGACAAACCGATCGATAGGTATCGCCAGCGGATTGCCCAGTCAATCACGCGTCCGAACACTCGCTCACGCACCCAATCAACCCCGCCGTCAATCTTGGCCCGAAATCCTCGCGGTACATCTGTGTCTTTCTGGGTCAGTGAGTGTCCCAGGTGGGCGGGAAGAATCAGGAACGCCTCCAATAGACTGATGGCCAGGGTCGTCAATAGCACCATCGGAATGACGCGAAGCACTTTTCCGATGTGACCTTCCAGAACGAACAGCGGGCACAGGACGCAGCAGGTCGTCAAGAACGACGAGATCACGCCGCCAGCGACTTCCCTTACCCCGTCGACTGCTGCCCGCATGGGGTGTTTGCCTAGCGAGACATGTCGGGCGATGTTTTCTGAGATCACGATCCCATCGTCCATCAGAATACCGGTCGCCATTAAGATCGCCACCGATGACATCATGTTCAGGCTTTGGCCGATCAGCGGCAGGAAAAAGAATGCCCCCATGAACGAGACCGGCAAGCTCATCACCACCCAAAACGAAAGCCGCAAATTGAAGAAGATCCACATCACGAAGAACACCAACACGATTCCCTGCCAAGCGTTCTTGGCCAGCAACGTCAGTCGCTGAATGATCAGTTTGGACTCGTCATTGGTGATTGTGATGTCCAACTGAGGTTGACGTTGTTGTTCCTGTTCGACGAACTCACGAACAACTTCAGCGATCTTCGTGGTGTCCTGCGACCGGGTCTTGTTGACTTGGATGATGCCGGCGCGTTGACCTTTGATCCAAGCTTCTTGTTCTGCGTCCGAGAATCCATCCACCACACGTCCGATGTCACGAATCCGAACTTCGGATCGCCCTGTCACTCCATGAATGACGATATCTTCGATGTCTTGCGGCGTTTGTTTCTGCTCGACCAACCGCAACAAGATGTCTTCGTGCTCGGATTCGATCGTTCCCACCGGAACGTCCAAGTTTTGGTTGCGGACCGATGCTGCAACGGTTTCGGCCGACAATCCCAATCGCCGCAACGCCTCGACATCCAATTCGATTCGAAGTTGTCGGTCAGAGAATCCTTGGATCTCAACCAGGGACACGCCCGGCAAACGTTTGAGTTGTTGCTTAAACTGTTCGCAGTAGTCCTTCAACGAATCTGGGTCGATTGGACCGCTGATTGCAATCGTCATCACCGAATCGGTTCGATTCAGTTCGGTAATGAACAGGTCCTCGGCTCCCTCGGGAAGATCCGAGATCGCCTCCACTTCCGTTTCGATGTCGTTCAGAGCGGTGGTAAGATCAGCGTTCTCGTCGATCTCGACCACGATCGTGGCTGACCCTTCCTCGGCCGTGCTCGTCACCTCTTCGATGTTTTGGATGCCGTCCAGTGCGTCTTCGATTAGCAGACAGATTCCCTGTTCGACGTCTTCCGCTGATGCACCGCGATAGGTCATCACGATTTGCACTTCGGAACTGTAGAAGTTCGGGAACGTTTCCTTTTGAAGACGAGGGATGGCGTAGAGCCCCAGTCCGATGAAGGACATCATCAGCACGTTGGCCAATGTTCGGTGAGTGACAAATTTTTCTAGCACGAATTTGGTTCCGAGTCAGCGATTTGGGCGTTTCAAGGAACGCGTTGAGTCTGCGAAGAGGAGGGACCGGAGGGCAGTTCGGGAGCATCAGCAGCGACTGACGTGATCAGTTTTTGAGTCTCCTCCACCGCGTCAATGGGATCGACCAACATGCCGATGATCGCCGGGGATGGATTCGCTATGACCAGTCGTTCGCCACCCGCCAACCCCGAGCCGACGATCGCATAGTCGTCTTGGGTGAACATCAATTCCACCTTCTGCATGCCCAACCGACTTTCATCGTCGACCAAGTAAACCGAACCGTTCCGAACCGCTCGCCGTGGAATCACGATTTGGTCGGCGAGCGTGTTGCCAAACACGTCGACGTCGCAGAAGGCACCTTCGAGCAAAGGCGGTTGCGGTTGCTCTTGCTGCGACGGAGGAAGGTTCTGCACTCCGACGACGAAGCCAACCATCTTGGTTTGATGGTCAACGATTTCACGCACACGCAAGAAGTTGCCGTGATACGAGCTCGTCTCTTCGCTGCCCGGGACGTTCACCACCGCGTCGAATGCAAACGCTTGGCGAAACGCTTCCTGGGTGAATTGTTCGTCAATTTCTTTGCCGGCTGACTCCGCGACCAACAATCGATGAATGTCATCCAGCGCCAATTGAGCTTCGACTTCGACATCAGCGATGTTGTAGCCTTCAAAAAGGTTCTCGCTCACGTTGACGTACTGGCCCACTTCCAATTGCACCTCGCCCACACGCATTGGGAACGGGGCGGTGATTTTGGTTCGGCCGATGTCGCGCAGAGCCTGTGTTTTCTGAACTTCGGATTGTCGACGGGCTGCTTGCAAAGCTTTGATCTGAGGTCCGATCAGAGCGATGCTGTTTTTCAAATCCTGCACCGCTTTTTGCTGTGCCAACAATTCGCGACGTTTGGAGTCCAGGGATGCGCTCGAGCCCGCTTGCCGAGTTAAGAGCGTTTCTTCGCGGTCAAATTCTCGCTGCAAGACAGCCAGTACTTCTGTCTCGAGTGCCAGACTCTTCTGTTCGTTTTCGATTGACTGTTCCAGTTGCTCAATCTCAGCGTTCTGCTGGTCGATCGTGGCCTCCAATTGCTCGACTTGGGAACGGTAGTCGGAATCATCAATCTCCAGCAGAACCTCACCCTCCTGAATCATCGATCCGGGGCGCAGGTCAGGGTGAATCTTCTTGATTCTGCCTTCCACCTGCGTGACGGCTCTCCAAGAACGAGCGTACTGAGCGGTTCCATAACCGCTGACCTTCGGACGAACGTCCATCCGCTGAACGATCATCGTTTCCAGCATCCGAGAGACTTCGTCTTCCGGTTGCTCGGTCAGCGGTGGCGAATGCTTGACCAGCCAAGCGTAGGCAACGATGGCCAACACGATTGGCGGGATCACCAGCAATCGTTTGCCCCACGTTCCCCATGGCACTGCGGACTTCATTCCGGATTCCTTGTAGCTTCACAATTCGAGATTTGAGGGCGTCCCCTTCCGTGAATTCGTGGCGGAAGAGGGCTCTAACTATCTGATGCGAAATCTGAAGGAGTCCCGGGCCATAGAAAATGCACACGGGGCCGAATTTGCCAGCAATCCGGCCCACAACCAAGCAGTTGATTGAGTCGTCAATCGTTTCAACGCCTGTAGGCTGGGCACTCTTGCCCGTCCGAGTCGGCCAAGCCCCCCATCACAACCCGAAGCGTCAGCAAGGGACTCCCACAACTCCCACGACGGCCCCATCCGGGGCGAAAATCAGACGCCAGGCACCATCTATTTTTAGAAGATCCCGAGCGGACACAAGTGGATCTGAACTCACTGCCAACTGTCGTCGCTCCGCGACTTGAAGGCGCGTTTGGTGTCGAACAGACCTTGGGTTAAAACCCAAGGCTATCCAAATGCCGTCGCTCCGCGACTGAAGCCAAGGCGTCCCCCAACCGCGGAGCGG
>NZ_JBICHO010000154.1:0-3832 GCF_043100905.1 Rhodopirellula sp. JB055
GAGGCCTTGGACTTCTTTGGGCCACAGGTCGATCTCGAGTTGATCGACAACGCCCGTGCGACCAACCACGGTTGGGACGCTGAGTGCCACATCGTGGATGCCGTAGCAACCTGACTGCACGCTGCTGACCGGCAACAAGCACTGGCGGTCGAGGATCACGGCGTCGATCACATCGCGAATTGCAATGCCGACGGCGAAGCCCGCTCCGCCTTTGCGTTTGATGACTTCCGCCCCGCTGCCGCGAGTCCGGGTGAACAGTTGGTTGGCGAGGGCTGGATTCCAGCCGGGGAATTTTTCCAGTGGCAAGCTACCGATCGCCGCGCTGCTCCAAATCGGAACCATCGTATCGCCGTGCTCGCCCAAGATCAACGCTTTGGTTTGCGTTGGCGGTGCCTTGAGTTCCTCTGCGATCAACGAGCAGAATCGGATGGTATCAAGCTGCGTTCCCAAACCAATGACTTGTTTGGTGGGCAATCCCAGCATGCCTGCGGCGACGTAAGTCAGGATATCGACGGGATTGCTGACGACCAACACGATCGCGGATTGCTTCGGCCCGGCGGCTTTGACGTCGCGAAGAATTTGCACGAACAGATCGGTGTTGCGGTTGATCAGGTCCAGGCGTGACTCATCTGGTTTGCGCCGCAGACCCGCGGTGATGCAGATGATGTCGCTGTCAGGAATGTGTTCGTAACCACCACCCACGATCGTTTGATCGGCGACGCTGGGCGAACCGTGTTGCAGATCCAACGCGTGACCCACGGCAGTTTCAACGTTGACGTCGAGCAACGCGATTTCGCGAGCCAAGCCGCCGCACTGCAACGCGTAAGCGGCACAAGATCCGACGAGGCCGCCGGCACCAATGATGGAAACTTTCATGGGATCAGTTGAGTTGGATGTTGGGGGATGGTTTGGGTGGTGTTAAGCACGTGAGCGGGAGTCATTGGGCTTGATCACGTAGCGGCGTCTCTCCGAGACGCTGTCATTTGCGAGTCTCAGAGAGACTCGCCTACGTGAGGTTCTACCCGACCATTCCTGCCGACCTGCTTACCGGAGGGCTCACGCCCTGCCGCTATGGAACCGAATTCTGGCGAATCCGGCTACCTGGAATCAGCTCGACGCTTTCATCTGACGCATGACTTCGTTGGTGATCAGCTTCACGAGCTGCTCTTCGTCCACACCGGCGGGTGCCGCCGATGCCGAACCGGATGTCTTGATCGGTGGTGGTGGAGCGAATGCACGTCGTTCCACACCTGAGTCCTTCCACGATTCGCGGAAGATGTCGTTGGCGCAGATGTCGCAATCTTCGTACTCGGACGTGTTGCGAGGGTCTTTGAAGCCCCACTTGTCCTTCAACTCCAGCAATTCACGCGACTTGGTTTCGTCCAAGTACGACACGTTGCCGAGTTGTTTGGCGAGCAACAACATGCGGCAGTACGAGTCGAGAATTTCGGTCCACCAGTAGGCTCGTTCAACCGATTCGCCGTACGACACAGTGCCGTGGTTGGCCAAAATCATCACGTTCGTCTTGTCAACGAAAGGAATGATCGTGTCGGCGAAGGCTTGTCCGCCAGGTGTTTCGTACTTGGTGATCGGCACATCGCCCAGGAAGACTTCGACCTCGGGCAAGATGCACTGTGGAATGGGCTCGCGAGCGATTGCAAACGCAGTCGCGTGCGGTGGGTGGCAGTGAACGACGGACTTGATGTCAGCACGTTGCTTGTAGATTTCCAGGTGCAACAACGCTTCGCTGCTGCGTTTCTTGCGACCAGCGATTTGTTTGCCGGTCAGGTCGATCATGGAGATGTCATCGGGCGTCAAATAGCCTTTGCAATGCATCGTTGGTGTGCAGAGGACTTCGTTTTCGCTGACGCGGACGGTGATGTTGCCGTCGTTGGCCGCCGCGAATTGACGGTTGTAGATGCGGCGACCGATGTCGCACATGTCTTGTTTGATCTTATGGATGTTTTGCATGACAAGTGGTCCAAGTCAGGAAAGGGAGGTCGAGAGATGGGAGATGAATCGGAACGGGGTGAGCGTTCCGAGTTGAGTTTTGTCAGTCACGAGGTTTGCACCTCGCAGTGGTCCAGGATGGCGACGATGGAAGCGTCGGTTGGTTTGACGTCGGGGCGAAACGGGGCGGCGGATTCTGGCCCTTCGGCCAACGCGACCCAGTCCCCCTGTCCACTGCCAACCAAATCCCACGCGACAATGGTGTCACCACCGATCGGTTTCGCGTTGTCTTGGTTGACTTGAATTTGATCCGCGGATTCCACGACTTCGACGCAGCGAAGTTTGTAGCCCTGCATGGACGGATGCATTCGCGAAAGCGTCACGGTTCCAATCACACGAGCGATCTTCATCGAGATGCCTCCTGCGACTTGGAAGCGATTGGCTTTGGCAATTGAGCAATCGTGTTCGCCGCATTGACGAGAGCGACCAGGTTGAATCGCTGCATGTCGAGCACAAACGTGTCGGCGTCCATTTCCGATGCGAAGCGAGAAATGTCTTCGAGCCGAGTGATCAAAACCGCTCGAGAGCCCGATTGAATGCGACCGAACAAAGTGGCGGCAGGACGTTCCGTCACGATGACGGAGCGGTGAGCCCGTGGGCAATGCTCAGCACCTCGAAGAGATAGCTGCCGAGCCAGCGCGTCGCGAATGGACTTGGAAGATGTGTCGGTGTGCAGTTGGAGGAAGCGTTTACCGGAATTGTTCGTCGGTTTGGTTGCAGCGGTGTGCGTGGACTTCGATCCGGCAAGCGTGATGCCGCGTGCTCGCATTTCGTCGCGAGCGGCGGGGGTCACGATGCCTCCGGACAACTGAACCTGGGTGACTCCCGAGGGAATGCCTTGGATGACGTCGACGCTGATAACTTTATCGCTTAAGACGTGAGCGGCTTGGTCATTCGGCGCTGGTTTGGACGGCGAAACGCTGGTGTCGGTTTGGTCTCGCAACCGGCGCAATACCTGCTCAACGATCGACGCGATGTCGACGTTGTTAGGCAATGCAGATTGGGTTGCGGGGGAGGTCATTGATTGTTAGCCGGATTCGCCAGAATTCGGTTGTTGGGTTGGTGTTTGAATTACAGGCTGGATGCCTATGCCACTTCTACTTTCTCTTGGTTTTCTTCGTCTTTGTCGGTTCGTCGATCAGGCCTTGGACGCTCCAGCGAGCGGGGCAGGTTTCGAAACCAGTCATCTCGCGGATGGGGCCGGTTTCGCTGGTCAGCATCACACGGTCGCCGATTCGGCACCCGAGTTCGTCCAACACGAGCAAGGGAGCTCCGTCCGGTTTCTCGTTCACGCCGGTGGGTTGAACGAGAACGAGACGTTGGCCTTGCAGCGATTCGTGTTTGACGGTCGCGCGGGTGTGACCGATGACGCGTGCGGGTTGCATGCTCAGACCACTCGCAGTTCGTCGATCATGCTGCAGCGTCGTTCGCGGGTGAACGTGTCCGGTGTGGTGACGCCTTCGCCGGTTGGGCCCGCGATGGAGAACGACAGGTAGCCTTCGCCGCCCAGTCCCAACGATGCCATGCAAGGTCCGTTCTTGACGTACAAGGTTGTGTCCAACTCCTTGCCCATTTTGGTCATGTTGTGAACGTTGCGGGAGTGAATGATCGCGGTGTGACGGAAGCCGTGCTCGTAGTGCTTGGCCATCGCGATCGCGTGGTCCACGTCACGGGCTCGGACGAAGGGGATGAACGGCATCATCTGTTCAACGCTGACGAACGGGTGATGTTCGTCGGTTTCGCCAAAGACCAACTCGCAGGATTCGGGGACATTGGAACCCGATGCGGACGTTGATACACTGCTGCGCGAAACCGAGCGCCA
>NZ_JBICHO010000155.1:0-10425 GCF_043100905.1 Rhodopirellula sp. JB055
GCCAGCGTCAATCGAGTCGGTCACGAATTTGACCGCACCGTCGCCCATCAGCACATGCACACCGCCTTGGTGACGACTGCTCGGTGGGCAAGCACCGGTGTCGAAGTCGCCTGATCCACCGAAGCATACTTCGCTGTTGGGCGGCAGGATGCAGTTGAAACCGGTGTAGATGATCGGCGTGTCCATCCAACGGAAACCACGTTTCCAATCGGCGTTGCCGGTCCGGATTCCGCTGCTGCCAGTACCGGCAACGTCTGGATCCCAGAATTGGGGACGAGCAGGATTGATCCAGCCAGCCTGGTCACGGCAGTGAGCAGGGTTGTTGTGAATCGTGCCCCAACCAACTCCGTAGCGAGCGTTGGTCGTGATTGCATTGTCACCGAGGTCCGTTGCAATCTCACCACAAGCGATGGTGTTGGACAAACCATCGAGAACGTCACGGAACTTCAGTTGGCGACGGTGGTAGAAGAAACCACGGTTGGTCGCGTTCGCGTTTTGACCGTTGTTAGGGGTCAAGATCCATCTGCCACCACTGTGACGCATGTAACCGTGGTTGACCCAGTCAGTGCTGTCGCCGATGCAGGCAGCGTAGTTGGTTCGACCGTGAGCGGGGGCTCCACGACCTGGGTCGCTGGGGCAACGGAAGGTTCCCACTTCGGTGAACCAAGGACGGTAGGCACCACCCCAAGGCGCTGGGCCCATGGGGGGGAAGCCCGGATCAATGGCGTTGCCATTCATGTCCAAGTTGTAGGGGTTGCTGATTTGCTCCCACAGACCCTGCTGTTCGATGAACGGCAGCACGGCGGGCAACCAGCTCAAACGGAAGCGGTTGGTTGTTCGGCCTGGGCCTGACCCACCGTAGTCACCGTCGACATAGGTGCCGCCAGCTTGCTTTGGCAAAGCATTGTAGGCGGAGTGGTAGTTGTGAATGCCCAAGCCAATTTGCTTGAAGTTGTTGCTGCATTGCATGCGGCGGGCTGCTTCACGGGCAGCTTGAACGGCGGGCAATAGCAGCCCAACGAGAACACCAATGATGGCGATCACAACCAGCAGCTCAACGAGCGTAAAGCCGGAAGCTTTTGTTCGGTTTCGAACCATTTCGCGCTCCAAAATAGGAATAGAGAAGAATAGGAGAATGCAGGAATCAATGGCGAAGAAAAACACTCGCCGGGTTCCTGCTATGTCATACGGGCGAAGGTTAGGGAGCTTTAAGGGCGGATGGAATCGCGTAAGATGAAGCGCGGTGGTAGATGATTCCTTGTGTGTGATTTTTGAAGGGGTTTTGAGGCGTGGCAAAGCGGGTGGCGCCGGACGGGCTGGCTTCAAAGTTGTGCTTGAGTTTCAACGCAGCAGACTCACGGGAAGAGCGTGTTTTGCCGGGCGATTCTCGTTTGAGCCGCTGCGACTAGAAAACGTTTGGGACAGGTTGCTGTCGTGTACCGTCAGATAGCGCATGAAAAAACCCAGCATCAAAAAATGCTGGGTCATGTGAGATTTGTTGACGCTCGGACGACTATTGGTCTGGAGCGTCCGTCGCAGCGTCCATTTCTTCTTCATACGAACTGTCGTCGTAGCTGAATTCTGCAGGGGGTTCAATCTGAGTGGTGCTGTCGTCGGGAGCACAACCGGTGACCGAAAGGGTACCGGCCAACACGAGCAACGCGAAAAAGGTTTGGGTGGCTTTCATAGAAGGACTCGATGAGAAGGGGGGATCGATTAACACTCACTTAAGCCTAATCCCTTTTGAAAGTTGCTGGCAAGTGTTTCGGTCATGGATTGGAGGGTGCAAAATGCATCCATTGAATGAGGGGACTCCCCTCGACGATCAACCCACACCGATTCACGGTGGGATGTGCAAACGTTTGTTTCTGTCCGCTGGGCCAGTTCACCTCGATTCTTTGCGGTGTTTGGTTGGCAGGGATTCCAATGCAAACGATGGATTCATTTCGGCTCATGTAACCATCGCCCGTCACGATCGTTTGATGAATTCGTTGATCGTTCAATTGCACCAACACCGAGGCGCCGATTGCGTCTCGTTCCGAAGTGGTGCCGACAAGTTTCAGTTGCAGCCAGTTGTTGCTGGTGTTGGTTTGATTTTCAAGCAGTGCAAGTGGTTCGGTGAGATCGCCAATCAGAAGATCGACCAAGCCATCATGGTTCCAGTCCAGACGTGCGACGGCGCGGGCTAAGTGGTTGCTCGCGAAGTAGCCTGTGGAATCATTTGGCGTTTGGGATATCCATTGATGGTTGTGATTGACGAGCAATTGAGTGGGCATCCGGAAGTGCTGTTTCCGCGGACGCCGATCTTCGATGTCGCCGTTGCCAACAACCAGATCCGGGTCGCCATCGTTTTCGAAGTCGAAGGCTTGCGTTCCAAATCCAAGCATGGTCCGGGAGTGTTCTTCAAGTCCGCTTGAAAAGACCGCGTCCGTGTAGAGACGGTCTGTTTGCTGCAGAAAAAGATTGGACAACTCGTCATCGAAATTCGTGACGTGAAGATCGAGGGTTTGGTTGCCATCAAAATCTCCTGCCGCGATTCCCATGCTGGCCAGCGGACGCCCCTTCACGCCGTTGGCGACTCCACAGAGGACAGCGGTGTCTTGAAATGTGGTTGGGGATGTGGTGACGCGATCCCAAAGTTGATTCGGAGTCTGGTCATTGGCAATGAAAATTTCGTTGCTGCCGTCAGTATCTAGGTCGCCAACCACCAAACCCATTCCGCGGTGTGCGTTCGAGGAGGTGGGGCAGAGGTCTCGAAACGTATGCCCTTTCAGCGTTCCGTCTGGTTGGCTGAGGAACACTCGGTCTTCCGCAGCGGTGAATTGCATCGGACCGGGCAAGCGAATCGGGCTTCCTGAAGGATCGTATTGAATTGGATCAAAGATACGTTTGTCATCGACATAGTTGATCTCAATGATGTCCGGCAAATGGTCACCGGACACGTCCGCAATCGCCAATCCGGTCGTGTAGATTCCGTGATTCCAGGTTGCCCCCATTTCCAGCGGTTGAAAGGTGCCATCGCCTTGGTTGATCAACACACGGTTGCGTTCCATGTTGCCAACCACAATGTCAGCGAATCCATCTTGGTTGAAGTCGCCGGTCGTCACGGCCATCGAGTACGCACGGTCGTCCACGAGGGCATGAGCGGTTGCGTCGACGAATGAATGGCCAAGGTGACGCGCCAGGTAGTTGCCCGATTGTCCTGGTTCATTCGCATTGCCATCGCCCTGAGCAGCGTAGACGTCGGTGTTGCCATCCAGATCGAAATCGAGGCACGCCAGCCCAGAGCCAAGCGGTTGGTGCAGCAAGAAATGCTTCTCGACGGGCGGGTTGGCGTTGCGATATTGGAACGTCAGGCCGGACTGCGACGCCACGTTTTCAAAGTGTGGCTGAATCAGTGGTGGGTCGCTGAACGCAGGGGCGAGCGACGGGGCAGGGGATGGTGCGGTCTGATCCCGCGAACTGGCGAGCGACTTCCAATCGACTGGATGAGGTTTTGCGAAAGGCAGTCCGATCCGCTGTGCGAGCAAAGAATCAGCCGCGTTGACGGTTCGTTCCAATTGGCTGAGAGCAACGAGATGTTGATCCACACGGGCTCGTTGCGGGTTGGTGTATGCGACGGAGTTGAATTGCCAAGCGAGAGATTGAAAGGGCAGTCCGATGGGAGCGAGTTGTTGGGCCAGGATTTGGCAGGATCGTCCGACATTGCCTTGTCGAGTCACGGTCGAGGTGGCGAGTTCAGCCAGGTCCTTTGCCAACTGAGACCGTTCTTCGACACGCGAAGCTGCCGCTGCTGCGCCCTTTCCTTGCAACGCCGTGCTGAGTCTTCGCAAAGCTGATTCATGAAGCGGTTCGAGTTCCACGGCATGCTGAAAGGCTTGGCTGGCTGCATCCCATTCGCGGTTGGTCAGGTGCCAGGTCCCGATCGCGAGCCAGTGGTCGGGGAACCGTTCGCATTCGTCTGGGGCATCCGCAAACGCCTGGATCGCTTCTTCGTGTTTCCCCATCTCTGCGAGAATTCTCGTTCGCAATGCAAGCAACGCTGGTTCTTTTGCTGCGAAACCGGGAGCGTTTTCAAGCACATCCAATGCTTGTTGGAATTGGTTTTCGTCAATCTTTTCGCGAGCTATCGCGAGTGCCTTCTGGGGTGTCGCGGCGCGTGATTGTTGACTGTCATGGATTTGGCGACCGGGATCTAACAAACAAAGCAGTTCCACCGTTGTCATCGGTGAGTGTTGGACCAAACGTCGGAGAGATTCGTTTGCTTCGAAACGATTGCCTTTTTCATTCTGAAGTGCCGCGATGGAACGGAGCGAATTGACATCGTTGGGGGCTGACTGAAGCACACGATCGTGTCGGACAATGGCGGCGTTGTAATCACCGCTTTCTGCCATCCAAGCTGCTGCGTTGGCGAGCAATGTCAGACGGTGCTTTGGGAGGCGTTCCGCGGATTCATCCAGCAATGCAATGGCCGCGTCGAGGTTGTCCAGAGACCGTTCCGCTTGGGCGGTCAGGGCAATCACGTCCAACCGGTCAGGTTGCGTTTGCAACAAACTTCGCAGTTCCGTCAAAGCACTCGATGGGTTCCCGGACGCAAGGAGATGCCTAGCCCGCGATAGGGAGGGAGTTGCGGTTTGGGACGAGTCACTCCTAACCGGTGGAGCGGAGTCTGCTTCCGAGGATGGGGCGGGTTCCGCCGAGCGGGATTCCAATGACGAGGCTTGGGGGGCCGAATCCTTGCGATCGCAACCGAGGGTGGTTAGCAGAAGAAACAGGCCGATGCTGACAGAAAAGAAGGCGACCGGTTCGGTCCGTTGGGTCATGAGTCGTCACTACAAAAGTGAAATCAGTGTGGGGATTTCATTCAGTGTAGCTGACCCGATTGGTTGGACCGTCGCGTTAAAATCGCAGTTGACCACCAAAGCTCAAGCCATGAGCGACGTAGTCATTGGAGATGAATCGGAATTCCGGGCGTGATGGCGACGTCACAACACCGGGAGGCGCCAGCAGATTGGGATCGATGTCGCGGTCGATTTGGTCACCTGGTCGAACGACGTTGGGCATGTAGAGCAACGTGTAGCCAACCGTCGCGTCCAAGCAACTGGTCAAGTGAACGCCGAGTGTGAACCCGATTTCAGGGACCATCGTGAATTCATCGCGGCTGAAGGTGCCGGAGTTGTCACGTTGAGCGTAAAGGCCACCCGTGTAGCTGTCGGTCAACCCTGATTCGGTGATGGTGGTGTTCCCGTTGATTGAGACGGTTTGCTTGTTGGTGCCGACTGCGACTCGCAAAAGGCTCTCGAGCCAGATGCGTTCCAAGTTGGCTTGGTAAACCACACCGAGCTGCAAGCCATCGAACTCGTTGCTGGTTCGGAACGCCTCGTTCAGGTTGATGGTGCCAGGGGCGGCTGTGAGTTGCGACTCAAGTGATTCTGAGAAGGTCAGTGATTCGTCCAGTTCCATGTGTCGGTACCCGATCAACCAATCGACTCGGTCGGTGTTGCGGCAGGTCACGCAGTTGCCGCCACAGGTTGGGCACAGAGCAATGCGACCGTTGATCAAGTACGAGTTGAGTTTCGAACTGGCCCCGATCGACAAGCTGCCGTCGACCACGCCAGGGTAGTTGATCAGTTGAGAGGTCTCGATGTCGGTGTCGGTTCGGTAGAACGGGCGAGCGACGATTTGAGTTCCACCATTGCGACTGAAGCCGGATTCGTTCGACCCGATTCGAAAGAATTCTCCTTCGATGCCAAACGCGGAGGCGGGCGTGACAAAGAACCCACCGCGGAACCGGACGCCACTGGTGCTGTCGTCGTTGATTTCGCCGCCGTAGAGGGTTTGCGTGGTCGCCAGTCCGAGGACGCCGGAATCCGTCTGGGCCGTGCCTGTGGGGCTGGTCGTGACCAGAGCAGGGGTTTCCATTCCGTCGGCCCACCAATGCATGTAGTCCGCACGCAACCAAAAACGATCCTGCACGACCGTGTTTTGCATCAGCAGGTTGGACGGAAACGATTGACTGGGGAATCCCGCCAAGAACCCACCGCCTTGAGTGCTGGAGTTGTATCCGGCGGTGGCGTAGGGGTCGAGTGAATTTCCATTGACTGGAACGACCGCATACTGTTGAGCGTGCACGCGCTGGGTTTCACAAACAAAGCTCAGCAATAAAATCAGCGATGCAACGATTGCAACGCAAGACGATTGTCTGCGAAAGGAGCGTGAAGTGCGTGTCGCAAAAGGTGGATTGGTCGGGGCTGGCATTTTTTTTCCGTTCTAGATCGGATTCGCTCAAGATTTTGGCGTGTCCAACCGAACGGATCGTCAATCCGAGCCCATGGCGTCAAGACCAAACGAGCGTCGTGGATTGATTCCATCATGACGCTGGTTGTGAAACAGCAATCCGATGGCTCATCAAGATTGTCATTGGCGCATGAAAAAGCCCGACCTTTTCCCCCCGAAAAAGGCCGGGCTTGACTCACGAAATCGATCCGAGCGTTCCACCGGCTCCCCGTTGCCCGGCATCGATTGGTTGTCGCGAGTTAACTTCTGTCCAATGGATCAGCGATCCGTCGGACGGTTCTGAACGCCTGGCGTTTGCATGAACGAAGCCAGGAAACTGCGTTTGCTGTTGTCGATGACAGTGAAGTCGGTCAATGGGACCGATGTCGGGTTGGTTCCGCCGACGTCGATGTCATCGATGCTTTCGCCGTTGCCCAAAGATCCTTCCACTGAGCTTGGGTATTCCGGTCCATCGCTCGTGCCGCTTGGCAAGCTAAGACGAGTGACTTGGTAGGTGCCAGGCAGCAGGTCTTCGAACAGGTATTCACCGTTGGCGTCGGTGGTCACGGTCACAGGAGTGAACGTGCTGCCGTCGGACAGCGTGCCAGTCAACTCCAGCTCAACGCCTTCGTAGCCAACCTCGCCCGCGTCTCGGACACCATTGTTGTTGGTGTCGCGGTACACGTTGCCGGAGATCTCATTGATCGCCTGATCGATCGCCGTGGTTGCCGAAGCCGTGTTGTCGGTGGTGTTGGTTTCCGCGGTGGTGGTGGAAACCGTCACTGAGTTGACTTGGTCATCAGTGACCCCGTCGTTGATCGAGGCAACGATGGTGAACTGGAACGAACCGCCCGAGGCAATGGTGCCGCCGTTGACTGTGACCGTTTGGCCGGTTGCGGACAAGGCTCCGCTCGGACCCGTGCCGCTGACAAAGGTCAGGCCAGCGGGCAATGTGTCAATCGCGGTGACGGCTTCTGCTGGTGAAGGCCCGTCGTTGAAGACATTGACGGTGTAAGTCAGTTCGGTACCGGTTTGTGCCGTCGTCACGTCCACTGTTTTGGTGACTCGCACGTTGGCTTCTGGAACCACGGTGACCGGAACGGATGCCGAGTTGTTGTCGGTTTGGGTTTCACCAGCGTCCGTTGCAATCGAAACATTATTCGTGATGGCTCCGGAGGCGTCATCATCAACCGTTGCGGTGATGGTCAGCGTTCGAGTCGTGCCAGGGGCAAGATCGAATTCAGGGAAAACGATCACGCCGTTGGTGGTGCTGGTTGGTGTCACTGCGGCACCGCCGGAAGTTGCCGAAACGAAGGTCAAACCATCGGGCAAAGTGTCCGTCACAATCGCACCCGTCGCGGTCGAGGGACTTTCGCCATTGTCGGCTTCGGTTCCGTCGTCGTCGGTGTCGTGCGAGACAACAATGTTGAACGTCACCGTGTCATCGGGACCAAAGGTTGTGGCACCGCCTTGCACGGTTTTATCGATCGTTAAGTCGAACTCAGGCGTCACACCCACGGTAACCGTGTCCGTGTTGTTGGTGCTGTCCAATTCGGTCACACCGGGAACCGCGACGGAGGCCGAGTTGACCAGGTCCGTTGTCACCGTCGGATCCACATCGGCGGTGACAGTGAAGGTTCGCGTTGTGCCAACCGGAATGGATGCGTATTCGACTTCGAGCAATCGCGTGGTGGTGTTGAAGTTGGAGGTCGAAGAACCGGCCGCCGTGATCACCACATTCGACAAGCCAGCGGGCAAGGTGTCGGTGATCCGCGAGTTGATCGCATCGGAGACACTGTCGTCATCGTGCGAGACCGTGAAGGTGTAGGTCACAGTGTCAGCACCTGGGACAACTGTGGTCTCTGCCGCGGTCTTTTCCAGGATCAAGTCGATCTGGGCATCCGGATCGATGTTGACGGTGGACGTGTTGTTGTTTGGATCCGATTCCGGATCCGTCGTGCTGACGGTCGCTGTGTTGGCGATCACGTCGAATTCGTCGGATGCAATCGCGACTTCAAATTCGAACGTCAGCGACTCACTTGGGTCCAGGTCAGGAACGGTGAAGGTCAGCGTTTGACCTGCTTGAGCCAAGGTGACGCCTGAGGTGCCTGCATCAAAGCTGCCAGCGACCAAGGTCAACCCTGCGTCCAAGACGTCGACGACTTCTACCCCGCGAGCTTCCGAGGGACCCGAGTTGGTCACCACGACTTGGTAGGTCACGAACCCGCCTGCCACGACTTGGAATGGCGAGGTGCTGTCGATGATGTCGTCGGAGTCATCTCCATCGGTGCGGTCATCGGGAATCCGAGTCTCGACAACGGTCTTAGCGACCGTCACGTCGACTTCACGAACCACGTCGGTGGTGTCATTGGTGGTGACGTCGGGAGCGTTGTCCGCCGAGGCGGTGACAGAGTTGTCCAGCGGCGAATTCGCGTCGGCGATGGTTGCGTCAACGGTGACAACGATTGCAATCGTTTCGTCTTCTCCGGCCGCCAGATCACCCAAGACCATTTGAATCTTGCCAGCGTCGGGGCCCGACGTGACTTCGCTGACCGAACCCGATCCATCGGTGAAGCTCGCCGAGACAAAGGTCACTCCGGCTGGCAACGTGTCCAATGCGGTGACGTTGATTGCGTTGTCGGTGCTGGTGTTGGTGACCGTGATTTCATAAGTCAGTTGGTTACCAGCAGTGACGGTCGTCAAGTTGTCCGTCTTGGTCACGCTCAACGTTGCAATGGGGACGTCCGCGTTGGCTAGCGAAACGTTGTTCAGCAACGGGTCGGAGTCAACTGGGTTGGTCGGGTCATTGTCGACTTCGACTTCGTAGCCGCTGACGTGAGCTTCATTCTCAGGGTCAGCAGAAATGTCCGTGTCGATGTCGGTGAAGACCCGATAGGTCACCGATCCAGTAGCGGCCAATGCACCCACGGTGAAGGTGCGAATTTCGCGACCCGCTCCACCAACTTCGGTGGTCGTTGTGGTGGCAACGGCGCCTCCGCCGCTGTCTTCCACGCGATTGAACGCCAGTCCCTCGGGAATGAAGTCATCCACGCTGACATCGGTTGCATCCAGCGGACCCAAGTTCTCGATCACCAAGTCGAAGACCGCGGTGCCACCAGCGATCAAGTTCGACGACGCGGTGACCAACGTTTTTGTGATTCGCAGGTCCGTGTTGGGAACCACGCCGAAGTCGACGGTTGAGTTGGTGTTGTTGTCGGTCCCGTCGGTGGTCGGTTCGCCGTTGACTTCCAACGTGATCGCACCGCTGACCAGACCGATTCCGTCGACGTAGGTCCCGTCGTTGTCATCATTGACATTCAAGTCGGTGTCAGCTGCAGCGGTGCTGCTGCCGGAGTAGCCGAAGAGTGCTTCGCCAGTCGCGAATTCTGATTCAGGAATCACAACAGCGTAGGTGCCGGGACCGAGCGAATCGCCGCTGGTCAACGTCGTGAACGTGTAGGCACCCGAGGTGACACCGCCGGAAACGGTGGTGGTCGCGATGGGGGTGTCACCGGCGTCGACTGTGTCCGTTGGTCCGGTCAATTCATACAGTTCGACCACAATTTCGTTGCCCGCACCGGGGGTGGGGAAATCGGGTTCGCCAGCGTCGCGATCGCCGTTGTCTTGGTTGGTTTGGTTGGTGCCGGCACCGTTGTCGATGAAGATTTCACCGCCCAATTCCATGGGTTGGATGCTGGCCAGATTCAGCACGTTTTCATTGCTGCTCTGGGATTCCAAAACAGAGACGAACAGGTCCAAACTCGACGCACCCCCACCGCCGTTGCTGTTGACCGCATCGACAAAGACTTCGATGGCACCGACATTTCCGAAATCAGCACCGGTGCCGACATTGGAGAATGAGCTGAATGGTACGAAGAGTTCTTGAGCCGGACCGGCGATGTTACTGGGCAAGTTCAGCGTCGCGGTCGAGTAGTTGGCTGCATCCGTGTAGACACGAACTTCAATGCCGTCGGTCACGACTTGGTCGCTTCGAACTGACAGCACAACACCGGCGGCTGAATCGGAGTTCGACAAATCCGCTCCGCCCAGACCGGTCGCATCGAGGGCAAGTCCGCCACCATCCGCATCGATGCCATCGTATTGCACAAGCAGCGTTGCCGTGACGTCGCCGCCGTTGCTGAACACCAG